>CAMAWJ010000008.1 GCA_945861955.1 Bifidobacterium breve | reverse complement strand
TCGACGGCGAGGTTATCGCGCAGGTAGTCGAAGCCGAACTCCGAGTTGGTGCCGTACGTGACGTCGCAGGCATAGGCCGCTCGACGCTCCTCTGGCTCCATGCCGGCCTGGATGATGCCAACGCTGACGCCAAGCATCTCGTAGAGCGGACTCATCCACTGCGCATCGCGACGGGCAAGGTAGTCGTTGACCGTCACGAGGTGCATGCCGAGTCCAGCCAGCGCGTTGAGACAGACCGGCAGGGTTGCGACCAGCGTCTTACCTTCGCCCGTGCGCATCTCGGCAATCGAGCCGCGATGAAGGCACGCGCCACCGATGATCTGGACGTCAAAGTGACGCATGTTCATGGCGCGCGCACCCGCCTCGCGTGCGAGCGCGTACGTCTCTGCCTCGAACGACGCCAGCACCTCCTGCACCTGATCCTTGGTCGGGTTCTCGCCGAGGCTCTCCGTCGCGAGTTGGCGGAGTTCGCTATAGCGCTCGTGCAGGCCCTCGTCAGAGAGTGCGGCGGTCTCCTCGGCCAGCGAAGCGGTTGCGTCGACGATCTGTTGGAGTTCTTTGAGGCGCTTGCCTTCGCCGACGCGAAGGAGACGGTTAAACAGTTCTGCCATGGGACGAACCCTACCAGTCTGTCCCTGAACGCCGCCTTAGAAAGCAGTCCCCACTACCGTTCTCAGGCGTGATCAGTGATCCCTCCCCCGCGGCTCCGACAGCGCCCCTGTCCGCATTGATCGAGGCGTGGCTGACAGGCGACGTCACGACGCTCGAGACGGGCCTCAGGATTGATCGGCAACGCCGAGAGTTTGATGCCCTGTCCTCTGCCGCGCGCACTGCACTCGTGCGCCTGTTTCCACCCTACCCAGGCGATGAGCCGGATCGCGCCGTTGTTCACCTCTTGGTCTGTGCACTCGCCACGCCAGGCTTTGCCGGCGATGCCCTGACCGCCCTGGCAGGTCGTCGGGCGTTGTTGGAAGCTGTCATCACCTTGGAACCGGGCGAAGCAGTCGCCGAGATTATTTTGCGGCCGGGCGAACGCGTCATGCTCGGCACCACTGGCGGTCGTCAGGCGCTCAGCAACTTGTTGGCAGGTAATCCACAACCACTGGTCGATTGGCTTGAGCGAACCGTGCTTGATGAGGATGCCTTTGCCAGCACGACCAGTGACGTACCACTGCATGACTTAGCAAACCTGCGGGACCTCATTACCCGACTTTCGCAGGCAACCGAGGCGCTCCCCCTTGGCAGCGCGCGCGTGATGGTGGCCGACGAATGGGTTGCCGAGACGACCGTCGCTGCGCTCGGCGACGACGTCCCGTTTGCCGACGTGGCACGAACGATCGGCGAGACGCTGCTGGAACAGACTGCTCCAATCCTCTTGTGGCACGCCGCCCACGAGTTGGCGTTGGTGGCGGAGGACGATCCCGAGCTTCGCGCTGCCGTGCTACGCCGCTGCCTCGTACGGGCGGACTGTGAGGCTGGGCGTTGTCCGGCCGAGGCCGCCGCACCCCTGCTGGCCGAGCTCGGTACGCGCGGTGCAATCCGCACCCTCGACGCGCTCGCTCCCGACCTGACCAGCAGTTCGTGGCGCGCGATCAACAAGAAGTTCCTGCGCCGCGCGTTAGCCGATCATTGGCACGACTGGCGCGACGACGTCCAGCGGTGGGCTGCCGCGGGTGACCCGAACCGCGCACTCGCGGCCTTCGATGCTCTGCTGCGTGCGCCCGCTCCCGAGACCGGCGCGATCGCCTGGTTCGTCTCGTCCGCCGACTCCGATATCCGCGCGACGTGTCGATCGCGGCTCGGACTCGAGGTTTAGACACAGGGTCAGACGGTTTTGGCGCACGCGCAGCGTGCATCAAAACCGTCTGACCCCTTCTTTCGTTTGTTCAAGTTCCACGAATGGACGTGTCGAATTCAAGCGCTGTGTGGTTCGAAAACGCACCAGCCTCCGGTGGCGTCTAACCGTTTTGCGACTCACGAGTAAAGACGGGGTCAGACCCTTTGTGTCGCGCGCTTCGCACGCACAAAAGGGTCTGACCCTGGTTTCGGCCCTGATCGTTATGCCGTCTTGAGCCCTCGGTGGGGATGGGCGCGCCGGCGATGGTGGAGGTCAGACGCCTCCTGGCGTACGTTGCGAACGGCGTGAATCATTGCCTGGCCAAACTCTGTTCCTGCGGCGCGAGCGCGAATCACCTTGCCGCGTACGATGATCGTGATCTCCGCAATGTGCGACGCCGCGATGCGCGGGTTGCGTTCCTCGGAGAACTCGACATCGGCCGTTGCGTCTGGCGGCAAGAGTCGTGCAATGGCGGCGAGCTTTTGCTCGGCCATCGCCCTCAACTCGGGCGGAACAGCGACGTGTCGTGCGTGCACCCGAACTTCCATTGGGACACCTCCTAATGTGACAGTGCGCTCACCATACTCCTCGAACATCAGTCTGGGAAGAGCAGTTTGAGATCGCTACAGAGTTGTGACAACACGAGCAAACGTGATCACGTCAACTCGCTCCGCGCCGGCCTGTCGCAGCTGACGCACACCGGCTCGCAGCGTGGCCCCCGTGGTCATGACATCGTCGACCAACAGCACCCTCCCACCGATACGAGAGCGTGCTGCAAATGCACCGGAGGCATTGCGCTGACGCTGCGCCGCCGACAAACCCCGCTGAGGACGCTCATGCACCCGCTCAAGCACAGTTGCCTGCACCGGCAGTTGCCAACGCTGCCCAAGCTGGCGTGCCAGGTCGTGTGGTCCATCGACGCCGCGCCAGGCTGCACGACTGCGGGCACCAGGGATCGGCACGATCAGATCGACTGCTGGTCGCGGCACCGCCGCCACAACGCACGCCGCAGCAAACGCGGCCAATGGTGCGCGAGCGCCGTCCTTCCAGCAGTGCATCAGCGCGTCGCCGACGCCAGTCAGGGCGATCGCCGAACGGACCGTTTCAACCTTGACACCCAAGCGCCGGCAGACCGGACAACGAATCGTCGGCTGGGGCTCTGGCTCTCCACAGCGCAGGCAGAGCGGGCCCGCGAGCCACGGCAAGGCTCCCCGGCAGGCACGACAGAGGACCGCTCCACGCACCCCACAGCCAGCACAGCGCTGGTCGGCCAAGAGACGGAGGAGATCCATCGCACCATCGTCGCCGCTCGCGGGCGCACCATCGGCGCACAGAGCGTCACACGGAGAAATCGAATGGCGCTCGAAGCACACCGTCTTCGGTGATGATCGCGTCAATCAGTGCCGCGGGTGTGACATCGAAGGCCGGATTGACAATGGGACTCTCGTCCGCCACCGTCAATCGCCCCCCCACTCCCGCCACCTCAGCACGCGGGCGCTCCTCGATCGGAATCGCCACACCCGTCGGCGTATCACGATCGATGGTGGTGCGTGGAGCGGCAACGTAGAACGGCACGCCGTGGTGTCGCGCCATGATCGCCAGACCATACGTACCGACCTTATTCGCGGTATCACCATTGGCGGCAATACGGTCGGCGCCAACCACCACACCATCGATCAAGCCGAGTCCGAAGCGACTCGCAATCGCCCCATCAGGAATCACCTGATGCGCAATACCGTCCTGGGCAAGCTCCCACGCCGTCAGGCGGGCACCCTGCAGCAACGGCCGCGTCTCTGGCACCCACACCATCGGCGACAGCCCCTCCTCGTGCAGACGCCGAATCACGCCGAGCGCCGTGCCATATCCTCCCGTCGCCAGTGCACCCGCGTTGCAGATCGTGCAGATCCGAGCATCGGCAGCAAACAGCGCAGCCCCATGCCGCCCAATCGCTTCACAACGGCGAACCTCAGCCACGTGGAACGCCTGCGCCGCCTGCGCGATCGCACGGCGCGCCGCCGCCGGCGTCGCCCACTGCTCTGCCGCCGCGGCGAGAGCCGCCTCGACCCCAACCGAGAGATTGATGGCGGTCGGACGAGCGGCGGCGAGTGCTGCTGCCTCAGCCAGCACCGTGCGCTGAAACTGCTCTGGCTGAGCTGGCGCGTGGCTCGCAGCGAGTGCAACACCCATGGCACCGGCAACGCCAAGCGCCGGCGCCCCACGCACAGCGAGCTCCTGAATCGCCACCACGAGCTCGGACACTGTCTCGCAGACCCGCTCGACCCGCTCACCGGGCAGTCGTGTCTGATCCAGCATCACGACCGCCTGCGCTTCGAGGCGAATAATGTCGGTTGGCGCGATCATCCCGCGCCCCACACTCAGGTGCCCTCAGTCCAGCTCTCGAGGTAGCGCTGTTGCTCCTCGCTGAGCACATCGATTGCAATGCCCAATGAACTCAACTTGAGACGAGCGACTTCGACATCGATCTCGGGCGGCACGACATACACACGATTCTCCAGCGTCCCTGCCTGCTTGACGGCGTACTCCACGGACAGCGCCTGAATGGCAAAGCTCATATCCATCACCGCTGCTGGGTGCCCTTCGGCAGCGACAAGATTGATCAACCGCCCATCTGCCAGCAGGTTGAGGCGGCGTCCGTTTTGGAGCACGAACTCCTCAACGAACGGTCGTGGCTTCGACGTCGAAGTGGCGTGCTCGCGCAGCGCCGGAAGATCAATCTCGACATTAAAATGACCAGCGTTCGCAATCAGTGCGCCGTCCTTCATCTGCTCGAAATGCTCGCCGCGCAAGACCTGCTTTCCACCCGTAGCGGTACAGAAGATGTCTCCCAGCGGCGCCGCCTGCTCGGCCGTCATCACGCGGAAACCGTCCATGGCGGCCTGGAGGGCCCGCAGCGGATCGACCTCGAGCACGATCACGTGGGCGCCCATGCCGCGGGCGCGTTCGGCGACTCCACGGCCGCACCAGCCATACCCAATCACGACGAACGTGCTACCGGCCAACAGCACGTTCGTGGCACGCAAGATGCCGTCGATCGCCGACTGGCCTGTCCCATAGCGATTGTCGAAGAGGTGCTTCGACTGTGCCTCGTTGACCGCAATGCTCGGGACACCAAGCACGCCCTCGGCCTCCATGGCCCGCAGGCGAAGGACGCCCGTCGTCGTCTCCTCGGTGCCCGCGATGAGCGAGTCGAGCAGCTCGCGGCGCGTCGAATGAATGACACCGATCAGGTCGGCACCATCGTCCATCGTCAGCTGCGGGCGATGATCGACGGCAGCCATGATGTGCCGGTAGTACGTGTCATCGTCTTCGCCGTTGATCGCATAGACCGAGATGCCGTACGCGCCAACGAGCGCAGCCGCCACCGGATCTTGCGTCGAGAGGGGATTCGATGCGCACAACACGACCTCGGCACCACCCGCCTTGATCGCGCGCATCAGATTGGCAGTCTCGGGCGTGACGTGCAGGCACGCACTGATGCGGAGGCCGCGGAAAGGCTGCTCCTGCTCAAAACGCTCGCGAATTTCGCGTAGTACCGGCATGTCGCGATCTGCCCAATCGACCAAGCGGCTGCCCTCCTCCGAGAGCGCCAGATCCTTGATGTCATGGGCCATGCTGGGCATCAGTCGAACACGTCCTTGCAGATGAACTCAAGCACAGATCGTACGCTACTCCGCAGGCGCAGCCTTGAGGCCCGTCAGGCGCGCAATGTCGAGTGCCTCCACGCCCTCGCACTCAGCGAGATAGCAGGAGACGACGTCGCCGTGGATGAGCAGTGCGAGCGTCCGCTCGAGCTCGCTGTCGCCTTGACCATGCCATTCGAGCACCGTCGGGCAGTCGCCTGCGACGAGTTCGACGATGCGGCCATGCAAGTCCGCGGCGGCCGCAGGCTCGTCCGTGTCTCGCAGAAAAACAGCGGCAGCAGGCACGTCGTGGCGCTTGCTGCCCAGCCAGCCGAGCACCTCGTTGTGCGCCATCTCGGGTAGTGCGCCCGCAAAAGCGGTGGCCTTCGCGTTCTCATTGACTTGATTCTTGAGACGGACTGCGGCTGCCGCGCGGGCGGCCGAACCGTAGAAGACGACGACGTGACCCGCGAGCCGAGCCGCCTCGGCCTCGGCTGTGGCGGTGTTCGCCCGCTCGGCCGCAACCACAAGCATCGTGCTGGGAATCGCCGCGGCCAGCAGGGCGGCAGAGCCGGGCGCAGCCCCAACGGCGTCGAGGGCACCCACGAGCGCACCGAGCAAGAGTCCGAGCGCGCCACGCGGTTGAAAGCCAGCCTCCACGACGACACACGGCGCACCGGCCGCATCAGCGCGAGCGGCCAATGCTCCACCCGCCGTCACGGCGATACGCTGTGCACCAGACCGTCCAGCCTGGTCCCACCAGTCAAGCGTCTCTGCAGTTGCGCCGGAATACGAGGTGCAGACCACCAGCGTGTCCGTGCCAATCCAGCCCGGCAGGCTCGTCGTATCAACAGTCACCACGGGGATCGCGAGCTGGTCGGCAAAGAGCGCGGCCAGCAGCCGTCCGCCCGCAGCAGAGCCCCCGAGACCACACAGCGCCACTGCCTGGGGACGAGACGCTGCGATACCGGCGGTCGCTGCCGCAGCGAGACCGCTCGCCAGCTGCCGCGGAACGTCGAGCGCCTGCTCCAACATCGTCTCTGGTGCCATCAGTGCGGTCTCCGCTCGTCGTTCAAGGCCTGGTCCGAGCCGACAATCTCGCCGGTTCCAAGCGCCGAGTCAAGCAGCGATGAGCGCTCGCCCACTGTTGCCCCGCGCCCCACGACGCTGCGCTCGATCGTCGCCTCCGCCCCGACCTCAACACCGTCGAGCAAGACAGCGTTGCGCACCACGCTGTTCGCGCCGACTCGACTCGCTGCGCCGATCACAGCGTCTGGACCAATCGTGGCCCCCGCGGCAATCTCCGCGCCTGCACCAATCGAGACGGGCGCGATCAGCTGGGCGCCGGCCGCTACCGTCGCCGTCGGGTCTACCAAGAGCGCAGTCGGCGATCCACCCAGACGGGTGTGGAGCTGTCCACTAATCGCATCGGCGTTGGCAGCGAGATAACTCTCCAACGTGCCAATGTCCCGCCAATACCCTTCGGCCTGGCAGGCAATCAGTCCGTTGCCAACCAGCAGCGGAAAGACCTCACGCTCGATCGACACCATGCGGTCTGCCGGCACCAGATCGAGCACCGACGGATCGAGCACATAGGCTCCGGCATTGACCCACCACGGTGCGGGGCCAAGCCCATCCGCGTTCGGAGGCTTCTCAACGAAGCGTTCAACATGGCCATCCTGATCACAGACAACGACACCGAAACGCGTCGGGTCGTCGACCGGTGTCAGACCAATTGACGCTGTCGCGCCAGCAGCAGCATGAGCACGAACGAGGGCGCCAAAATCGGCATCGCCCAGCACGTCACCGTTCAGCGCCAAGAAGGGGCCATCGACTCGACCGGCGGCCGCGAAGCGGATCGCACCCGCCGTGCCGAGCGGCTCGTCCTCGACCACGACCTTGACCTCGAGTCCTGGCGGCGGCGTGCCAATACCCGCCCGGAGGCGCTCGGGCAGGTAGCCACACGAGAAGATCACGCGCGTGACGCCTGCGGCAGCCAGCCGATCCAACAGCAGCGAAAGAAACGGCACGCCACCAATCGGCAGCACGGGCTTTGGCTCGTCAAGCGTCAGCGGACGAAGGCGGGTCCCCTTGCCCCCAACCAGCACGACCGCGATCACGCCTGACGCAGCTCGCGTTCCGGGTCGCGCTCAGCACGACCAATCGGCACATACGTAAAGCCCGCGGCAACGGCTTCGTTCGGATCGAGCAGGTTACGACCGTCGACGATCAGCGGTCCGCGCATGGCAGCGTGCACCTCCGCGGAAAGCACGGCTCGAAACTCCGGCCACTCCGTCACGATCACCACTGCATCGGCGCCCGTCACGGCCGCCAGCATCGAAGCGGCAATCTCGACTGCTTCGGGCAACACACCACGTGCGCGCTCGGCCGCCACCGGATCAAAGGCCACAACGCTCGCGCCTTCGGCGATCAAGCGCGAAGCGAGCACAATGCTCGAGGCCTCGCGCATGTCATCCGTGTGCGGTTTGAAGGCCAGTCCGAGCAGTGCAACTCGACGCCCACGCAGCGAGCCAAGCCGATCCTGCAACTTACCGATCACACGGCGCTTTTGCAGCTCGTTGACCTCAATCACGCTGGCCAGCAACTGGAACGAATACCCCGTATTACCCGCAAGTTGCTTGAGCGCCGTGACGTCCTTCGGGAAGCAACTACCGCCATAGCCAATGCCTGGCCGCAGGAAGCTCTGACCGATGCGCGAGTCCATGCCCATCCCGCGCGCCACCTCCTCAACATCGGCACCGACGCGTTCGCAGACGTTGGCAATCTCGTTGACGAAGGAGATCTTCGTCGCCAGAAATGCGTTGGAGGCCAGCTTGATCATCTCGGCCGAAGCAATATCGGTCGTCAAAATCGGAGCGTTGAGATCCTGATAGAGGCGCGCCACGCGCGCCACGTCCTCCGGCCGATCCCCACCCACCACGACCCGGTCGGGTTGACGAAAATCGGCGACCGCCGAGCCCTCGCGCAAAAACTCCGGATTCGAGACGTACCCAACATCTTCGCGGCCGCGTGCATCCAACTCGGAGCGCACGCGATTGCCTGTGCCCACCGGCACGGTTGACTTCATCACCAGCACGGCGCCTTCAGCGCTGGCCGGCAACGCCGCAATTACAGCCTCCACGCGGGAGAGGTCGGCATCGCCCGACGCAGTCGGTGGCGTATCAACGCAGATGATCGCAATGCGCGCATCGCGGAAGACGTCCTCCATGTCGAGCGTAAACGTCAGCCGCTCAGCGTTCCGCTGCAAGAGTTCGGGAACCCCCGGCTCGTGGATCGGCACCTCACCGCGCTGAAGCATTGCGACGCGCTCCGGCACAATGTCGCGGCAGACGACGTGATGACCGAGCTCGGCGAGACAGGCTGCAGTCACGAGCCCCACGTAGCCGACGCCGATCACCCCGACGGTCTCGCGTGTGCTCACCGCGTCACCGGCTTGAAGCTCTTCGCCATCGCAATCATGGCCGAATTCGGAATGCGCCCAGTCAACGAGTTCTCCAGCCAGTAGCTGATGCCATTTTGCTTCCACCCGACGCGTTGCAGCGACGGACCGTTGAAGTAAAGCAGGAGCTTCCGACCCTTGTAGTCACGCGTGGCAGAGGGACCATCGAGAATCGGCGGGGCCTCCCATTCAATCGCCTGCACGCCAAAGACTTGGTCGTAGGCATCGGCCGAATACGTCACGTAGACAGCCCTGTGTCCGCCCGTCTTGTAGACGCGGGCAGGTGGCTGGCTCGAGAAGAGCGGATCGCGGGTCTGAGCGCCGACGTACAACACCGTTGGCATCATCAATGGAATCCCAGCCTTGCGCTGCGCGTCACGCCAGATCTCAATATCGCGCGTCGGGTCGCGACTGATCTGAGCCTCCTCCTTCGGCGGCAATATCGCGACCTTTGGCGGCGCAAGATCGCCGGTGTAGGTCTTACCGACCACGACGACCACAGGCTCCCGAACATTGATGCCGTTTTGCTGCATCTCTGCAATCGCAGGCGCGTCAAGCACCTTCGTGTCCGAATCGCTACCAAACGCCTCTGCGATCGCTGTCGCCGCCTCTTTGGCGCCCTTCGTCGAGCCGTCGTAGTAGACCGTGGTGTGCAGGTACTGGACCAACGAATCGCCCGCACTGTGTGCGGACTTCCAGCCATTTTCGACCAGCTGCCACGCCGCATCGGCGGCTGCAGCGGGCGTGCCATTGCCGTTGCGGACCTCGATACCAATTTTAGCCGCGTCGTACTTGGGCTTGACGACCTTGGCCTTCGTGTCCTTGCCCACGTCGCGGTTAGCGATCGCCTGCCCCGACTGCATGTCGGGGTTGAGGAACTGGTCAACCGCGGTCTGCACGGCCTGCGGCGAAGCCTCAAGCTTGCCAGGGTTCGTCGCCGAGCTCGAGATATCATCGAGCCGCACTTGGAACGTGTTACCTCGCGGAATGCTCCCGATCAGGCGGCCGTACTCGAGCAGGGTGCGCGCATCGGCAGGCTTCTTATTCGAGCCGAGGATCTTGAGGTTGTCGCGCATGATCGAGATCAGTTCGATGATCCGCGAGGCGAAGCCCCAGCGATCGACACGCTTCTTAAACTCTCGCACAAACGTCTGCTGGCGCGCAAGGCGCACAAGATCCGAGTCGGTGTGGCGATAGCGCGCAAAGGCCAGCGAGTTGGCGCCGTTGAGCAACTGGTAGCCCGGCTGAATATTGATCGACATGTAGTTGGTCTCGGCAGTGCCGTCATTGCTGTTGTAGTAGCGGCGATCAACGGGCAACCAGACGCCACCAAAGGTCGCAACAATGCGTTGGAAGGCCCGGAAATCGAGCGGAATCAAGTAGTTGATCTGAATGCCCGTCAATTCCTTGATCGTTGCCAAAGCCAACGGCTCCTGCCCGAGCTGGTAGGCCTCATTGATCGGACGCCGACCATACCCCGGCACGTTGACCACGAGGTCGCGCGGGAACGACATCATGGCGATCGACTGCGTGCGCGGATCGATGCGCACCATCATCATCGTGTCCGAGCGGCCCGGCCCTTGGCCAGGGCGGCGATCTTCGCCAATCACGAGTGCCGTGATTGGCTGGTCTGGCAGCGCAACAGCAAGCCCCTCTTCTGCGACCTGCTGCTGCTTGTCGGAGGTCTGCGTGATTGCCGTCACCGTGTCTTGCAGGTACCAATAGGCATAGCCACCCGCAGCGAGCCCTGCCAGCAAGAGCACACCGGCAAGGATGCCGACCACCTTCGGCCAGCGTCGCCGCGGCCTCTTGGCTTCCGTACTGTAAATCTTCATTGGCCCAAGCGTGCCGCCGCTACCGCCAGCGGCCGCTACCACCCCCGCGGGCGGTGTTGGTGGCGCACCGTCGGCGCGATGGACGTTCATTGCCGGCTTCGCGGGCAGAGCCGCAGCGGCCTTGGCTGCCGCGGCAGCGACGACTGCCGCCTCTGTCTCCGCGCTCACGGGAGCCGTACCTGCCGGATCGTCGGGCGTCAGCGCCTCAACAGCGTCGTCGGGTGGGGGCGTAGGCGTCTCCACAGAGCAGAGCACTCCAGCGACGCAACTCAACGAATCGCGTCTCTGAGCGGTGTTCTGAGTATACCCACCGTCATCCACGATTCCTTGCTGATTGCTCGCTGAATGTAATCCGGGCCCTGATCTGCAAGTATCCGCGCCATGGCCCGCGCCTCGCAGATCGCCCTGGTTCGTCACGGACAGACCGAATGGAGCCTGAACGGGCGCCACACGGGCCGTACCGACATTCCCTTGACCGAGCAGGGCCGCGAAGAGGCACGCGCCGCCGCCCCACTCGCCCAGGCACTCGAGATCGACCAGGTGCTGACGAGTCCGTTCCAGCGGGCACGCGATACCTGCGAGCTGCTCGAACTCGGCCAGCCCGCCACAATCGATCCCGACCTGATGGAGTGGGACTACGGAATCTACGAGGGCATCACAACCATCGAGATCCGTGAGACCGTGCCGAACTGGACCGTCTGGTCGCACCCCTGCCCGAACGGCGAGACTGCTGACGATGTCGCTGCCCGTGTGGATCGTGTGATTTCTTCTGTGCGCGCAGAAGAGGGCACGACGCTCGTCGTTGCCCACGGCCACGTCCTGCGTGTGCTGGCCGCTCGCTGGCTCGGGCTCGACCCGAATGCCGGTCGCTTGTTTCGCCTCGACACCGCCACCGTCTCACTGCTCGGTTGGGAACGCGAGACACCCGTGGTGCTGCGCTGGAACACGCGCGGGACGTGACGCCGGATGTCACAAAGGGGTCAGACCCTTATGTGACATCTAGCTGCGCGCGACCATGTCGACCACGACAGGGCAGCCCTCAAGGCCGGCCGCTTCGCGCAGCCGGTTCTCGAGGAAGTACGCGTAATCTCGGGTGATCAGCTTGCGGTCGTTGACCGTGATGCGAAACCGCGGTGGTCGCGTTTGGACCTGCGCGCCGTAGATCAGCTTCAATCGTCGACCATGGACGAGTGGTGGCTGGCGGGCCGCAACGGCGTCTTGCAAGACACGGTTGACGGCTGGCGTGGGCATCCGACTCGTATAGGCGGCGTAGAGCTCCTCGATGCGATCGAGCAGACGGTCGAGGCCGCGCCCAGTGATCGCTGAGGTCGTCACGATCTGTGGTCGCTGCCGCAGTTTTCGCTCGATCCGTAGGCGCAGATCGTCGAGATCGATCTCGGTCGCATCCCACTTGGAGACCACCACGAGCGTGGCGCAACCGGCCTTGCGAGCAGCATCAGCGACATCCAGATCGTGGTCGACGAAGCCCTCTTCGCCATCGATCAGGACGAGCGCGATATCGGCATGCTCAGCGGCCGTCAGGGCACGCTTCTCGCTCCAATACTCGACGTCCTGACGCAGGTGACGCTTGCGTCGCATACCAGCCGTGTCGACGAGTCGAAACGCGGTCTCACCACGCATGAGGCGCGTGTCGATCGCGTCACGCGTGGTGCCCGGAATATCCGAGACAATCACGCGCGGCTGACCGATCAGGGCATTAAACAGCGATGACTTGCCGACGTTCGGGCGCCCGAGCACGGCCACACCGATCTCGTCGGCGACGCGCTCCATCCGTGCCGCGTCCGGCAACTCGGCGAGCCCTTCCACGATCAGATCCAAGAGATCGCCACTGCCGGAGCCGTGGATCGCCGAGACAGGAACTGGATCGCCAAGACCGAGCTGGTGGAACTGCAACGCATTCGTATCGCCCTGCCCACCCTCAGCCTTATTGGCCACGAGAATGACGGGGTTGCGCTGACGGCGGAGAATTTCGGCAACCTCGAGGTCGCCCGGCATCACACCCGCCTTGGCATCGACCACAAACAACGCCATATCGGACTCTGCAAGCGCCGTCCGCGCCTGATCAGCAACCTCTTCCGCCATCAGCGTCTGGCCCCCAAAATCAATACCGCCCGTATCAACGAGACGGAAGCGCTTGCCGTTCCACTCGACATCGACGTCCTTGCGATCACGCGTCACGCCGGGCTCGGAATGCACGACGGCATCGCGACGACCCGCAAGACGGTTGCAGAGTGTCGACTTGCCGACGTTCGGGTAGCCGACCACGGCGACGACGCCAATCAGCGGCAGCTCAGAGGGGACCTCCCCCTCCTCGTTCGCCTCGTCGTCAAACTCGTGTCCACGTTGTTTGCGCGACCGGGGTGGCTCTCGTCCGCTCACTGTCCACCATCCGTCTCTGCCGGGGCTTCCGGCGGAACTGCGTACTTTGGTCGCCCGGCACGATCTGCGCTCTCGGCAAATGCCTGCAGGCGCCGCAGCTCGGCGCCAATCTGTTCTGCTCCCGCACGGTACGCCTTACTCCCCCTGCCGGAGATCATGATCGGTCGCCCGAACGTCACGCTAACGGGCGTCCGTGGAGCGTCAACGACTTTATCGGTGCCATGGATGTAGACCGGCACCACGGGCGCACCGGCCTGGGCCGCGATCATCGCAGCACCTGCCCGCACCTCGCCAACGGCGTCCGTGTGATGCCTCGTGCCATCGATAAAGATGCCGAGCACGTCGCCCCGCGCCAGTACCTCCTTGGCCGCTTCGAGAGCACCGCGATCGACCTCACCACGCCGTACAGGAAAGGCACCCGCATGCGTGATGATCCTGTCGACGACCGGGTTCTCAAAGAGCTCGGTTTTCGCCATGTAGAAAATCGGGCGGCGCATCGCCGAGCCGAGCACAAAGATGTCATAGAACGACTGATGGTTCGAGGCGAGCACCACCGGCCCCGTCAACGGCACTCGCTCGCGACCCCAAACCCGCATTTTCGAAAACAGCGTGATTGGACCACGAACGAGGAACCACCAGAGGTTCCACGAGCGCTCCGGCGTCATCACCTTATAGCCGTCCCACCGCATTTCGCGCTCGCTCATGCCTGCTCCTCAACCAAGGCAACGATCCGTTCGATCACTTCGGTGATCGTCAGGCCGTCGGTCTCGACCAACACGCTGTCCTCGGGTACGAGCATCTGCGCAGCATCCTGCCGATCGCGCTCAAGCGCAACGGCACCTGCCTCTGCTCCACGCTCGGCTGCTCGTCGACGCTGACGCTCGTCCGGCGAGGCGTCAAGCCAGACTTTCAGCTCGGCCTGGGGCCAGACGACCGACCCAATGTCTCGCCCCTCGGCCACCGCATCGCCCTGCGCAAGAAACGTGCGCTGCTCGCCACGCAACGCCTCGCGTACCTCTGGCAGGCGCGAGACGCTCGAGACAGCCGCATCGACTGCATCGGAGCGTAGCTCGGAATCATTGAGGCGAGAAGTCCACTCCTCGTGTTGCGCCACGAAGATCGGGTCAGCGCCGGTTTCGAGCGCGACGAGAGTGACGGCGCGATACATTGCGCCCGTGTCGAGGTAGCGGTAGCCAAGGCGTGTCGCCAGTGCCTTCGAAACAGTCGACTTGCCGGCACCCGCGGGCCCATCAATCGTGATGATCATGATCGCCGCACCGCAATCGCTGCCTCAATCATGGGACGAAAACCAGGAAACGAGACGTTGATGGCGTCCGGATCGATAATCGTCACACCCTGCTCGGAGTAGAGGCCGGCGATGGCGCCCAACATCGCGATGCGATGGTCACCATGCGATTCGACGGTGCCGCCGCGCAGGCGCACCGGAACACCACGAATAAACCACCCATCGTCCTTGACTTCGATGTGTCCACCAACGCTCCAGAGCGCATCGCGGACGCTCTGCAGGCGGTCGGATTCCTTGACCCGCAATTCGCCGGCACCGCGGACGCGCGTGCGGCCATGCGCCACACACCCAGCGAGGGCGAGAATTGGCAACTCGTCGACGAGGCTCGGGATCTCCTCGGGGCGAATACTCGTCGCCGAGAGCTCTGCATGGGCAATTTCCAGGTCCGCTACCGGCTCACCCGCATCGGTCGTGCGGCGATTAAACAGCGCGACCCGTGCGCCCATCCGCTCGAGCACGTCAAGTACGCCTGTGCGTCCAGCGCCGATCCCAATGCTGCGCAAAAAGATGCGCGATTCGGGAATGATCGTCGCCGCGACGATCAGGAAGGCGGCCGACGAGATATCGCCCGGCACTTCAATCTTGTCGAGCTGCAGTCGTTCGACCGGGTTGATGACCACGCGACCACCCGCCGTGTGGACGGTTGCACCGGCAGCGCGCAACATGCGCTCCGTATGATCACGCGTCGCCGTCTCTTCGACAACTGTGGTCGGTCCGTCCGCGCGTAGAGCCGCCAGCAGCAAGGCAGACTTGACCTGCGCGGATGAGATCTCCATCACGTGCTCCATCCCGACCAGCTTTTGACCACCCTGCACCACGACCGGTGGACACCCAGCCGTCGTCTCGATGCTGGCACCCATGGCGCGCAGCGGGGCGGCAACGCGCTCCATCGGACGCGTGCGAATCGAGGCGTCGCCATCGAGCGTGAAGACTCCGCTTGGCTGCATCGCCAGGATGCCGCTCAGCAGCCGCATCAGTGTGCCCGCGTTCTGCACGTCGATCGCTCCGACCGGAGGCTTCAACCCCGTCAGTCCAACACCATGCACGGTCAGGCGGCCAGAGCCGTGGTCATCCACTTGGACGCCCAGGGCGCGGACGGCCTCGAGCGTCGCGCGCGTATCGGCCGAATCGCCCCAGCCTTCAACCTCGACGGGGCCGCCGCAGAGCGCGCCAATCAAGAGCGAGCGGTGACTGACTGACTTGTCGCCATTGACCACGAACTCGCCGACCAACGGACCTGAGCCCAAAACCTTCCAAGGCGCGTTCACTCGGCACCACCATGAGTGCCACCGCTGATGGCATCGCGTGTGGCGATACAGCCCGTGGCCATCAAGAGTGCGACGGCTCGCTCGGCAGTAGCCTCACCCGCAATCACAATCCGCAGCTCGCCACCGCGCTCGGGCGAAATATGGCTGAGCGCAAACTCTTCCATGTTGATTCCACCGGCCGACAGCGTCTGCACGATCGAGGAAATCGCACCCGGACGGTCAGACACCGAAACCATCAGCTCGTGCAGGTCCTCGGGCGCAGCACGATGGGCCTGGGCCAGTGCGGCTCGGCGCGCTTCGCCCGCCGCACCAATCCACCCCTCGAGAAACGCGTTGTCCGACGTACGCAGTGCCTCTGCGACGACGCCAAGGCGCGCCTGGGCGTCCTCCACGGCAGCCAAGACAGCCTCTCGATTGTCAAGCAAGATGTCGACCCAAATCGCAGGGTTCGCACCCGCCACGCGGGTCATATCGCGAAAGGAGCCGCCGGCCGAATGCAGCGGGCTGTGACCGTCAACATCCGCGTCGGCGACTTGGACGGCCAAAACATTCGCGAGCACGTGCGGAAAATGGCTCGTCAACGCGACGATGCGATCGTGGGCAGCAGCGTCGATCACGACCGGGCGTGCACCGATCGCCGTCACGAGCGCATGCAGCGACGCGAGTCGCGCTGGCTCCGATTCGACCGACGGCGTCAAGAAGTAGGTTGCGCCAGTAAACAACTCGGCCCGCGCGTGTGCTGCGCCATGGGCCTCCGAGCCACAGATCGGGTGACCACCAATGAAGCGCCCCCGTCCTGCTGCAGAGACGGCGGCAACAACCTGTCCCTTGGTTGAGCCGATATCGGTGATCGTGACGGACGCGTCCGTAGCAGCAACAACGGCCTCGACCACACCAGCAATCGCCGACACGGGCGTCGCGACAATCACGAGCTCGGCACCGACACAGGCCTCGGCCAAGGAGTCTGCGACACGATCGACGCAGCCGCGCTCGAGCGCTACCGCTGCCTCGACAGGATCCAAATCGAACCCGGTCACGTGCGTGCCGGCCTGCTCGCGCAGGGCGAGGCCGAGACTACCTCCCATCAGACCGAGGCCGGCGATCGCGACCTGCATGGCCGACCTACCGACTGGGCGTCCGGCCGGTGACAGCGAGCAGGCGCTCGATGTCGGCGACGAACGCGCCGAACTCCGCCGAGGGAATCTGCTGGGCCGCATCGGACAGGGCGTGCTCCGGCGTCGGATGCGTCTCCACGATCAGGCCATCAGCGCCAGCGGCGACAGCAGCCATCGCAAGGGGCATCACGAGTGAACGCTTGCCAGCGGCGTGCGATGGGTCAACGATGATCGGCAGGTGCGTCTCGGCCTTGAGCACGGGAATCGCACCAACATCGAGCGTAAAGCGCGTCGAGCGCTCGAAGGTGCGGATACCACGCTCGCAGAGAATGATGTCGTCGTTGCCTTCCTTGGCAACGTACTCGGCAGCCATCAAAAGCTCCTCAACCGTCGCGGACATGCCGCGCTTCAGCATCACGGGGCGCGGCGCGCGGCCGACCTCGCTGAGCAGATTGAAGTTCTGCATGTTGCGGGCGCCGATCCAGATCATGTCGACGTGCTCAACCACATCTGCCAAGTCGCGGGCGTCCATCAGCTCGGTCGTGACCGGCAGGCCAACTTCGTCGCCGACGGCACGCAGGATGCGAAGACCCTCGAGGCCGAGGCCCTGGAAGGCGTACGGCGAGGTGCGTGGCTTGTAGGCGCCACCGCGCAGCACGACGCCACCGGCGGCCTTGACGGCCTGGGCCGAGGCGAGCGTCTGCTCGTAGGACTCGATCGAGCAGGGACCAGCCAGCATCGCGAAGTTGCCGCCACCAATCGGGCTGCCACCAACGGTCACAATCGTGTCGCGCGAACGGAACTCGCGGGAGACGCGCTTGTACTCCTTGCGCAGCGGCACAACCTTCTCGACGCCGGCAACGGCCTCGAGCGGCAGGCCCGCCACGATCGCGCGATCGCCGATCGCACCGATCACCGTAAACTCGCCACCAGCATCAACATGGACGCCAGCGCCAGCCTCTTCGATCAAGGTCACGACGTGCGCAACCTCAGCAGGCGTCGCGGACGCGCGCATGACAACGATCAGTTCAGGCGCACCAGTTGCGGGGGCGTTAGCACTCACGGTCGCGAAGTATACGATGCTTCGCGATCTCAGCCCCCAGCAACAGCCTCACGGAGCGCTTCGACCTCATCTGGACGCAGTGCACGGCACGAACCAACCTGTAAACGACTCAGCCGCAGCGGCCCGTAGGCGATGCGCTCGAGCTCGTGGACGGGGTAGCCAACCTCTGCACACATGCGGCGAACCTGCCGATTACGACCCTCTTTGATCGTGATCTCAAGCTCGGCACCACCCGAGCGCGTACCGATCACCTTGACCACTGCTGGTTGCGTCTTGCCATCGTCGAGCTCAACACCACGCTCGAGGCGACGCACGGCCGTCGGCCCCGGCAGCCCACGAACGACCACGCGGTACGTCTTGGGCACACCGTGGGTCGGGTGGGCCAGCCCGTTGGCAAGCGCACCGTCGTTCATCAAAAGCAGGAGTCCACTGGTGGCAGCGTCGAGGCGACCGACGGGCACGACACGCTCGGTGACGTCGACGAGATCCATCACCGTTGGACGGCCCTTCTCGTCGTTCAGCGTCGTCACGAAACCCTCGGGCTTGTTCATCATCAGGTAGACGTGGCGCTCTTCTTCGACCGCCACTCCATTGACCGTCACGACCGCATTCGGACCAACTTGCGTGCCCGGCTTGGCGACCACGCCATCCACACGCACGCGCCCTTCGGCGATCAAGGTATCGGCACCACGACGCGAGGCAACACCACTCTGCGCGAGGAATCGATTGAGTCGTACGGTGGGTGTCGTGTCGTCGCTCACAGCGACACCGTACTCAGGCTGAGTGGTCGGCCGCGGCGGGCTCGTGGATCGCGATGCCCTGCGTAGCTGCCATCGCCTGCAATCGGTCGCGCACCTGAGCCGCATCGGGCAGGTCGTCGCCGAGCTCGTCGAGCAGCGGCAGCGAGTGGCGCCCCTCCTCGAGCCCAAAGACGCGATCAAAACGGGTGGTCGTGCGATAGAGCAGTGGATTGCCAGGCCGATCGGAACGTCCGGCCTCTTCGATCAGGCCGCGCTCCAGCAGGCTTTGGACGGGATTGTCCGCCGCCACGCCACGAATGCGGGCGATTTCGGGGCGGCTAACCGGTCCAGCGTAGGCCACGACGGCAAGCGTTTCGAGGGCGGCACGAGAGAGTGGTCGCTGCGACAGCTGATCGAGCAGACGGGCGCAGGCCATCGCCGTATCGTCGGCCGCACGTAGTGCCCAGCCACCCGCGACACGTTCGAGCACCACACCAGAATTGCCCTGTGTGTGCCGCTGACCAACCTGCACGAGCGCCTCTTCGATGTCTGGCTCGGACAGGCCAGCGGCTTGGGCCAACGCGCGCTCGTCGAGTGGCTCCGACGAAACGAACAGCAGAGCCTCAACGATGCGCGCGTTCGCGCTCACGCAGCAACGCCGATCGCGACGGTCTGGCGCCCAGTAGAGCGCATCCGGATTGGCGCGAACGGCGCGTCCTGCTCAGCCGTCACCTCGCCGCCACGAATCAGGTCGAGCATGGCCCAGAAGGCCGCCGCCTGTTCCGTACGGTTGAGGCCCTTGACTGCATCTTCGAAGGTGCAGGTGCCCGTCTCGCGGACTGCGCGACGCACGTGGTCAAGTAGTCGACTGAGCGGAATGCGCCGACGCAAGACGTGGATCGGCTCGGAAACCTCATCCGTCCGGGTCAGGACCAGTCGCAGCGCAGCGGCGAGCGCAGTGGGATCGCCCGTACCGGCATCGTCGAGCTGCGGGCGCGGCGGACGGAGTGCGGGCGGACCCGAACGGAAGACACGCAGACCGACTTCACCAAGACGCTCAGCCAGCCAGGCGGCAGCAGCCTGCGCACGGGCGTACTCGGCCAAGCGTGCGGCGAGTTCTTCGGCGGCCTCTTGAGCATCCGGCATGTCGTCGACCTCGTCGGGCGTCAACAAGAGGCGGATCTTCAATTCGAGCAGAGCGGAGACGAGCACGAGGAATTCGCTGGCGCTCTCGAGATCGAGTTCGCCCTCCTCCTCAATCTGGGCCAGATAGCGCAGGCAGACGTCGGCTACGGGTACCTCACCAAGATCGACGACATCGCGCAGCACGAGCGCGAGCAAAAGGTCAAACGGACCCGCAAAAGGCTCCAGATTGAGTTCGAGCGCGAGTGCAGACGATGTTGCCATCTCCGTCACGGTAGTCGCGAGGGCGGACGTACCCACGTGTCGAGGGAGACCTACGCGATCGTGACGGTGCCGACCGAGGCACTAATCTCGGCGAACAAGGCCTGATCGGGTCGCACACGGAAGCCGGGGCCGAGGCGGAGGCGCCGATTGCCCGACGAGGTCTGCAAATCGACGACGACGGGATGGTCGCCATGGTGCTCCTCGCAGATGCGTCGAAGGCGCTCGATCGCGTCGGCGGGAGCGTTGCGCGCATCGACCTCGATGCGTACGATGCCAACAATCGCGACGGCGTCGAACTCCATCACCTCGAACGCGACAAGCTTCGTTTCGCCGCCCCCGCGCTGATCGACGCGCCCCTTAACGATCACGATGCGATCCTGCTCGAGCAGCGGGCGCGCCGCCGTGAAGGCCTTCGAGAAGACGACGACCTCGACCAGGCCCGTCGTGTCTTCAAGCTGGACGAAGGCCATCGGATCGCCCTTCTTCGTCATCGTCTGACGCACGGAGGAGACGAGGCCACCAATCGTGACGGTCTCCCCCTCCTTGCGATTCTCGAGCTCGCGGATCGGCACGTCGACCTTGCGCCGCAGCTGATCGGCGATGTCCGAGAGTGGGTGGCTCGAAACGAACAGCCCAAGGGTCTCGCGTTCGCCCGCCAAGAGCTCCTTCTTCTCGAATTCGCCCGCGGGTACGGGTGGATGCGAGCCGCTGCCGCCGCCACCGACCGAGGCGTCTGCCAGACCCTCAAAGAGGTTCGTCTGGCCCGCATGCCGATCGGCTTGAGCCTTGCGCCCCGACTGGACTGCCTGATCGAGCACGAGCAGCATGCCGCGGCGCGGATCGCCCGTCGAATCGAGCGCGCCGGCACGAATCAGGCTTTCCAAGACGCGACTCGACACGTGCTGCGCATCGACGCGCTCTGCGACATCCCAGATCGAGACGAACCGCCCGTCCGTCTCGCGAGCCTCGATGATCGCCCGCACGGCGTTCTCGCCCACGTTCTTGACGGCGCTCAGACCAAAGCGAATCTTGCCCTCGACGACCGCGAAATCACGCTGCGACGAGTTGACATCGGGTGGCAGCACCTCGAGACCCATCGACTCGCACTCGGCAACGTAGAACGGCACCTTGTCCTTAGTGTCCATCACGGACGAGATCAGCGCCGCCATGTACTCGGCCGGATAGTTGGCCTTGAGGTAGGCCGTGCGGTACGAGATCAGGGCGTAGCAGGCGGCGTGAGCCTTGTTGAAGGAGTACTCCGCGCTGCGCTCGTTCTCGACCCAGAGGTTTTCGGCGACCTTGCGATCGACGCCGTTGGCCTCGCAGCCAACCATGAACGGCTCCTTCAGCTTGCCCATCAACTCGGCGTCCTTCTTACCGATCGCCTTGCGTAGATCGTCCGCGTCCGCGGGTGTAAAGCCCGCCAATTCCTTGGCAATCAGCATCGATTGCTCTTGATAGATGTAGACGCCCTTGGTTGAGGCGAGGATCGGCTCGAGCCGAGGATCGGTATAGGTGATGGCCTCCTGCCCGTTGTTGCGCCGCGCATACGTGGGAATGTTCGCCATCGGACCTGGTCGGTAGAGCGCCACCAGTGCGATCAGATCCTCGAAAACCGTCGGCTTGACCTGGCGCAACGCGTCACGCATGCCGGTGCTCTCGAACTGGAAGACGCCCGTCGCGTCGCCCTTGCGGAGCATCGCGTACGTCGGCTCGTCGTCGAGTAGGAGATTGGCGATATCGATCTTCGTGCCGCTCGACTGCTCGATCACGCGCACGGCCTCGTCGATCACGTCGAGGTTGCGCAGACCAAGGAAGTCCATCTTCAGCAGGCCGAGCGCCTCGACGTCGCCCATCGCATACTGCGTGACAACTTCGGAGTCGACGCCCTTACGCTGGAGCGGCAGGTACTCCATCAGTGGGCGATCGCCGATCACGACGGCAGCCGCGTGAATCGAGTCTTGCCGCACCAGACCTTCGAGTGGGCGCGCCATGTCGATCAGCTGCTTGGTCGTGATCTCGCGCCCATCGTCGGAACGCCCGATCGGCGTGGGATCGTCGTACATCACCCGCAGCTCTTGGCCGGACTTAAGGCTCTCGTCAAAACCGACCTTGACGCCGTCCGGGATGCTCTTGGCAATACGGTCGACGACGCCGTAGGGAAGGCCTAGTACGCGCCCAGTGTCGCGCGTCGCCTGCTTGGCGGCGAGCTTGCCGAAGGTGATGATCTGCGCGACGCGGTCGCGCCCGTACTTCTCGACGACGTACTGCATCACGCGCTCGCGGCCGTGGACGGAAAAGTCAATATCGATGTCTGGCATCGACTTGCGGCCTGGGTTGAGGAAGCGCTCGAACAGCAGGTCGTAGCGGATCGGATCGACGTCGGTGATCTCAAGGCAGTAGGCAACGATGGAGCCGGCGGCAGAGCCACGGCCCGGACCAACCCCAATACCCTCGCGCTTGGCGAAGGCGACGAAGTCCCAGGTCACGAGAAAGTAATCGGCGAAGCCCATCTCGCGGATCGTCTGCAGCTCGAAGTTGAGGCGCTGGCGCAAACTGTCATCGGCGTTCGGATAGCGTTGGATCAGCCCGGCCTCGCATAGGCGCGTCAGGTAGACGAAGGCGTCCTCATCATTCGGCACGTCGTACTTCGGTAGCCGGATTGCGCCAAGTTCGAGCTCGAGGTTGCAGCGCTGTGCGATCTCGAGCGTCGGCGACAGGAGGTCGCGACCATACGGCTCGAAGACGCGCTTCATCTCGTCAGGCGTCTTAAGGAAGAACTCCTTATTGGGGAACTTGAAGCGCTTGTCGTTGGCGAGCACGTCGCCCGTCTGGACGCACAGCAGCACCTCGTGCGGGTCGGCATCTTCGGCGCGCAGGTAGTGCACGTCGCCGGTACCGACGGTTGGCAGCCCCAGCTCGTCGGCCAGCTTGAGCAAGACCGGATTGACCTTGTGGTGCTCCTCAAGGCCCGCATCTTGAATCTCGACGTAGACATGATCCTTGTCGAAGATCTGCACCATCAGGTCGAGCTCGGCCCGTGCTGCAACCTCGTCGTCGCGCATGATCGCCTGGTTGACGCGACTCGCCAAGCAGCCACTCAGGGCAATCAGGCCCTTCGAATGCTGAGCAAGCAAGTCGAGGTCGACGCGCGGCTTGTAGTGGTAGCCCTCGAGATAGCCGAGCGTGACGAGCTTGACGAGGTTGTGGTACCCCTCGAGATTCTCGGCCAAGAGCGTCAGGTGCGCCCAGTCGCGCCGACCCGGCGGCTCTTTCGCCCGGCGGTCCTCGACGAGATAGATCTCACAGCCAACGATCGCCTTAATGCCGGATTTCTTGGCGGTCCGGTAGAGATCAACGGCCCCAGCCATCGAGCCGTGGTCGGTCACCGTCACGGCCGGCATCTCCAGTTCTACTGCGCGCTCGACAAGGTCCTTGATACGGCACGCACCATCGAGAATCGAGTACTCGGAGTGACAGTGGAGGTGGACAAACTCAGTGGACACGAAGAACGATCCTACCGCCCGGGGCGGCGGCGCGTGCTGATCAGCTTCCTAATGGGGTCAGACCCTTTTAGGAAGTTGGATCGCCTACCCGAGCCACCCATTGGCTTCTAACTTCCTAAAAGGGTCTGACCCCATTAGGAAGCTGATCGCGCCTTGGTCGCAGCCGCGTCGGTATCCTCTCCCTATGTCCGGAGCGATCGAAGTCCGCCGCGCGACCACACGTGATGTTCGTGGTATCCGCGCCCTCGTCGACCAGTACGCAGGTCGCGTGCTGCTCGAGAAGGAGACGGTCACGCTCTACGAGGGCGTGCAGGAGTTCTGGGTTGCCGTCGATGGCGAAGCGATCGTTGGGTGCGGTGCGCTGCACATCCTCTGGGAGGACCTCGGCGAGATCCGTACCGTCGCCGTCGACCAGTCACAGAAGCGCAGCGGCATTGGTGGACTCATCGTCGCGCAACTGATCGAACACGCGCGCGAGATGGGCATCGAGCGCATCTTCGTCCTGACCTTCGAGACGACCTTCTTTGCCCGCTACGGCTTTCGCGAGATCGAGGGTACTCCCGTCACGCCCGACGTCTACGAGGAGATGCGCCGCTCCTACGACCGTGGCATCGCCGAGTTCCTCGACCTCGAATACGTCAAGCCGAACACGCTCGGCAACGCGCGCATGCTGCTCGAGCTCTAGTCTCGGATTAGCCTCGGCCTAGGCGCTGACGGTACGCACAAACGCGTCGATCGTCAGCGGCGTACCCGTGGCCTGCTCGACCAGTTGGTCCCACCGCAAGGAGGCGCCTGGTGCCAAGACGTGCTCGGCAATCAGCGGCCCAACCACGGCTGCCGCGGCGGCTGGTGAGGACGCACCCGCGACGCGTTCTGTCCACTCCTCCAGCTGCGAGGCGAGGATCTCTCCGAGCAGGTAGTTGTGGTAGTAGACAGGCGCTACCGCGAGATGGATCTTCGAGGCCCAGGCACCGGGGACCGGCTCGGCTGGACGCGGGATGCCCTGGTACTGCTCGACGAGCTCCCACCAGACACGATCGAGATCGCCGTCGGGATCGGCATAGAGCGCGCGCTCAAAGCGCGTCATCACCTGGACCCAGGCGGCGAGAATCAGTAGGCCTCGCCGCAACGTGGCGGCATTCGCTGGATGTCGCGCAATCGCAGGATCGACACCCGCATAGCGCTCGAGAAACTCGGGATCACGGCCGCGACGACCATGCAGCATTGCGATTGCCTCGGTCGTCAAGATGTGCGCTGGCGACCGCAGAAGCCAAGGTAGATCGGCAGCGAGTTCGAGCTCGTAGATCGCGTGGCCGAGCTCGTGCAATGTCGTCTCGAGCCAGCGCACCGTCGGCACGAGGTTCATCAGTACGCGCACGTCACCGGCTCGATCGACATGCATCATGAAGGCGTGCTGATCTTTGCCCGGCCGCGGCAAGACATCCGAGCGGGCGATCACGCCATCGACGTCGGCGCCAAGGTCGGCGAAGTAGCGCGCGGCACTGCCCAGGGCATCAACCTCGCCAATGACGGCCTCGAGTGGATCTTCCCCCACGCTCGGCGGATCCTGCCCGAAGACATCGACGAGGTGCCAGGGCATCAGTGGCGCGTCTACCGCGAGCCCGAGCGCCGCACGGCGCTCCGTGGCGATCAGTTCGCGCTCGGCAGTCCAGGCGGGCTCCAACGCGAGGTGCAACGCGTCGAACAGCCCGTAGAGGCGCTGCTCGTCGAGCTCGTCGTTGGCGAGCGTCATCGCATAGTGGTCGCGGTGCCCAAGGGCGCGAGCGCCCTCATTACGCAGGCGAACCAGCTCGCGCAACGACATATCGACGGCGGCGCCAACGCCACGGGCGCTGCGCCAAACCTGCTCGCGCTCGGCGAGATCGGTGCTCTCCATCAGGACGCGATCGACAGCAGCCGCATCGAGCTCGTTCCCGTCGTAGGTGGCGCGATAGGTGGAGTGCATCCCCATCAGCTCGGTCTCGAGCGCAACGACGCGGTCGATCAGTTCGGCGGGGCGCTGCCGCCCAGCGGTCATTAGGCGCAACACCTCGGCACGTCGCTGTTCGAGTGCAGTCTCTGCAACCGGTACCGCAGCAGCAGCGACCTCGGGGTCCGCCAGCATGTGCTCCATCGCAGCGCTCGCCGCCTCCGCGGCAGCCGAGGTCGCCTCGGACGAATCGCAGGCCATCTCCCACCAGGCAAGGCTCGCCGTCGTCTCGAGCCCGGCTAGGCGAGCCTCGACCTCAGGGAGCGTCAGCACCTGGCTCAGCGTGCGCGTGGAGGATCGACGTCGCTCCACGGATTGTGGGTGCGCTCGCGAAACTTATAGACCGCGAAGGCCGCAACACCCGCAACGGCGAGGACGCGCACGGTCTTCGAGGCCACAAACAGCGCCGTTCCACCCGCGGCAGCCGCAGCCATGATCAATGTCTTCTGATCAATTTCTGGCATTACGTCGTTCCTCCCACGACAGGCAGACTCAACTTGCGACGCCCCCGCTCGGGACGCGGCATGCCGGCTGCAATCCAACGATCAACCTCGGCAAACATCTCGTCGACCAGCTCGTCCTGCGGTACGCGCTTGAGGACCTCGCCATGGGCGTAAATGTGCCCGGCATCGCGACCACCAGCGATACCGAAGTCGGCGTCGCCCGCCTCGCCCGGACCATTGACGGCGCAGCCCATCACTGCCACCTCAAAATGCTCCTTGTAGCCACGCAGGCGCGTCTCGACGATCTCGGCGAGCTCGTGGACCTCGACATTCGTGCGGCCACACGAAGGGCACGAGATCATCTCGGGACCCATGTGGCGCAGGCCGAGCGCGCGCAAGATGTCATAGGCAACCCGTACTTCCTCGACCGGATCGACCGACAGCGAGACGCGGATCGTGTCGCCAATGCCCTCTTCGAGCAGCGTGCCAATACCGATCGACGATTTGACGGCACCCGTCACGAGCGTACCGGCTTCCGTCACACCGAGATGTAGCGGATAGGGCACCCGTTGCGCGAGCGCACGGTAGGCGCCAATCATGACTGGCACCGACGTCGATTTGACGGAAATCTTAAAATCGTGGAACTCGAGCTCTTCGAGCAGCTCGACCTCCTCCATCGCCGCCTGGACGAGCGCGCCGATCGGGTCGGCCGTGGCCGTCCACTTGAGGTGCTCGGGCAGCGAGCCAGAGTTAGCGCCAATCCGCAGCGGCGTCGAGGTTTCCTGCGCCTTGGCAACAACCTCGCGCACCTTGTCGGCGCCACCGATGTTGCCGGGATTGATGCGCACCGCAGCCACGCCGGCGTCCATCGCACGCAGCGCGAGCGAGGCGTTGAAGTGGATGTCGGCAATGATCGGGACGCTGCTCTCCGCGATGATGCGCGGCAGAGCGTCGACGTCGGGTAGCCCAGGCACGGCGACGCGAACAATGTCGACGCCGGCATCGGCAAGGCGTGCGATCTGCGCAAGCGTCGCGTCGGCGTCAAACGTCTTCGTCGTCGTCATCGACTGCACGGCAACCTGAGCGCCACCGCCAATCAGGACGCCGCCTACGTTGATCTGTCGTTCGCTTGCCATCTCGGAAAGTCTACTCCTGCCCTACGGACCGGTAAACCGGCTGATGTCGTTGTTGAGGCCGATCACGAACAGCATCAAGACCAACGCGATGCCGACGATGCTGACACGCTCGATGACGACGCGCGAGAGTGGCTTTCCTCGACGTAATTTCTCGGCGAGCGCGACCATGATATGACCGCCATCGAGAGGCAAGAACGGCAAGAGGTTGAAGATCGCGAGGGCCATCGAAACGACGCCGAGCGTCCAGAGGAAACTGCCTTGCTTGACGCTATCCTCCGAAGCCGCGGTGATCCCGACGATGCTGGAGACTTGATTGCGACCGTCGCTGGTCGTGAAAATCTTCGTCAGCCCCACCAGCGACTCACGCGTGACGATCCATGACCACGAAAAGGCGCTCCCGACAGCGGTCAGCAACGGCTCGCGTTGGACGCCCGCCGAAACCTGCTGGAAGGTAAAGCCCAGCAGCCAGCGCCCATCGACCGACTCTGGACGCACAGGCGTGAGCGTCTCCGTGGTATCACCGCGACGAACGGTCAACGTGATCGGGCCACCGTTGGTGCTCTGTACCTGCTCGGAGACCTTCTGCCAGTCACCGCTAACGTTGGTGCCATTGACCGCGAGGATCCGATCACCCGCCTGAAGGCCCGCGGCGGCCGCAGGCTTGCCGGAGACGTTGGCGACATTCGTCGTTGGCTTCTGGAGCGGAATGCCATGCCAGAAGAAAACCGTAAAGATCGCGATGGCGGCGATCACATTCGCACCAGGGCCGGCCAGAATGATCGCGATGCGACGCCAGACTGCCAGCCG
>CAMAWJ010000007.1 GCA_945861955.1 Bifidobacterium breve | reverse complement strand
TGCGCGGATTGGTCGGTCCATTCCGGAGAACACTACTGCCTCAAGCCCCTACCTGTTGGCTGAGGAGATCGTCGAGAGCGGGTAACGAGGATCGAACTCGTATCACAGGCTTGGAAGGCCAGTGCTCTACCGTTGAGCTATACCCGCGGACGCGCCCGAGGGCGCTTTGTCACGGAGATTCTACGCGGGACGCGCGGTAGGTGTGGAGTTAGCACACTGTGCGCCCTCATTAGTGCGGAACATTAACACTTGCATTCGAGACTAAGTGTTGTATAAATTGCACAACGACGCACAGAAAGGTCTCTTGATGTCTGTCATCCGTTCCACCGATACTGACGAGTCGCTCGTGGCGCGTACCGCCGCGGGGGACATGGATGCCTACGCCGAACTCTACAAACGGTACCTCCCCGTGGTGCGAGCCTTTGCTCGACGCCGCACGGGTGACATGCATCGAGCCGACGAGTTGACGCAGGAAATCTTTCTCGACGCTTGGCGCAGCTCCGGACGCTACGACCCCAAGGTGGCACCCGTTGGTGCCTGGATTCGAACGATCACCGCTCGCCGGACGGTGGACTGGACACGCCGCGCTGCGGTACGTCCCCCGCTTGCTCAGCATGAAGGGCGCGAAGTGGTGGAAGACTCGCATGACAACGAGTTGGTCGATCGCCTCGATTTCACCGACGCGCTCAAGGATCTACCCGACGCTCAACGTGAGACGCTCGCCTTGGCGTTCTATGGCGATCTGACGTATCCAGAGATTGCAGAGCGAACGAACACGCCACTCGGTACGGTCAAAAGTCGCGCACTGCTTGGTATGCGCCGCCTGTCAACCGCATCGGTTGCACTGGATGCACGTCCGAACGCATCGCGGTAGGCTTCGCCTATGCCCGATGCACCCGTACTGATCACTGGCTCGACTGGCTTTATTGGCAGCAGATTGGCGCGGCGACTTGTCAGTGCGGGGATTCCGGTGCGAGCGCTGGCGCGGAATTCTTCTGCAACTGTCGTGCCGGGTGCCGAGCTTGTGGTTGGAGACCTGACCGATCGCGCCTCGCTCGAGCGAGCCTGCGACGGAGCATCGGCAGTGATCTCGTGCGCCGCGATTACGGGTGATAAAAAGGGTCCCTACGACCACGTCAATGACACGGGAATTACTGCGCTGGCTCAGGCCGCCACCGCCGCGGGCGTTGAGCGCATGATTCATTTTGGCGGCCTCGACACCGCCGGGCCCAAGCCGGGTCCGTATCTTGCGGGTCGACGGCGTGGGGAGGAGGGCGTGAAGTCCGCTGGTGTGCCGTGGACGATTTTGCAGCCATCCGTCCAATTTGGACCGCATTCGCCATTCATTGCTGCCATGGCAGGTCTGGTTCGGGGCCCTGTCGTTCCCGTACCCGGTAACGGACATACGCGTATTCAGCTGATCCATGTGGACGATGTCTGCCGTGCGGCACAGGAATGCCTGACGGGCGATCAGCGACTCGGGCGCTACGTAGAGCTCGGTGGGCCAGAGGCCGTCGAGTACGACGCGATGCTCGACATCATCGGACGAAGCCTGGGCAAAACAAAGGTGCGGAAGCTGCACGCGCCGATGGGAGTCGTCAAGTTGCAGGCGAAGCTGCTGCAAGTGTTGCCGAAACCGCCCGTCACGCCCGCGGCCGTCGAATTGCTTGAGCATGACAACGTGGCGGCGACGCTGGACGGTGTGCAGAGCGAGTTTGGGTTCACGCCAGTTGGCTTCGCGGAGCACGTTGCCTCGCACGGCCTCGAACTCTGAACCGAACATCGACGATACTACGGCGCAATGCGCCTGATTCTCGCCTCGACCTCGCCCCAGCGGCGCGCAATTCTGACATCGCTCGGAGTTGACTTTGAGGTCGTCTCTCCATCTTTTGACGAGGTACCCATCTCTGGTACCCCGGAGCAGGTCGTGATGGAGCGAGCGCTCGGCAAGGCACTCTCAGTCGCAGCCATCACGCCCGCCAGGCCAGTCCTCGGCGTGGACACCGAAGTGGTGATCGATGATGGCGACGTGCTCGGGCAGCCGGCTACCGCCGCTGAGGCCCACGCCATGCTGTCGACGCTGTCCGGTCGCGAGCATCGCGTCATTTCTGGAATCGCGCTGCTTGGCGGGCAGCAGCAGGTGGCCTCTGCAGTGACGATCGTGCGACTCCGTCACTTGAGTGACGACGAGATCGCCGCCTACGTTGCAGAGGGTGAGTGGCAGGGGCGGGCGGGGGGCTACGCCATTCAAGAGTTGGGCGCCGACCTGGTCGCCACCGTTGAGGGCGACATCAACAACGTCGTTGGTTTACCCGTTGTTCTGCTCGCAGATTTACTCGCAACCGAAGGCCTCAGCCTCCCGGTCGCGGGAGGGAATCCCGAAACAACGTAGAATCGGTGTGCAGAAGCGGCATGACACGCCGCAAGGGGGATCTCATCGGTATCAGGAACTGGATGTTTGGCTTCGGCAGCCGAGACATGGCGGTCGATCTCGGGACAGCAAACACGCTCGTCTACGTGCGCGGGCGTGGCATCGTGCTGTCCGAACCATCCGTGGTGGCGCTTGATCAGATGACACGCACCGTCCTGGCCGTTGGCATTGAGGCCAAGCGCATGCTTGGTCGTACTCCTGCATCGATCGTAGCCATCCGCCCGCTCAAGGACGGCGTGATCGCTGACTTTGAGGTGACGGAGGAGATGCTCCGCCATTTCATCCACAAGGTCCACCAAAACCGCTGGGCCCATCCGCGCGTCGTTGTCTGCGTTCCTTCTGGTGTGACGGGCGTCGAGAAGCGTGCGGTTGAAGAGGCCGCTCTCTCTGCTGGCGCGCGCGTCGCCTATCTGATCGAAGAGCCAATGGCCGCTGCAATCGGCGCCGGGCTCCCGGTCTCGGAACCGTCGGGCAATATGATCGTCGACATCGGTGGTGGCACGACCGAGGTTGCTGTCATCTCGCTCGGCGGCATCGTTGTGGCTCAATCGATCCGTGTCGGTGGCGACGAGCTCGACGAGGCGATCGTCAAGCACGTCCAGCGCACTCACAAGTTGCTCGTCGGTACGCAGACGGCTGAGCAAGTCAAGATCGAGATCGGCAGCGCGTATCCGCGCCCCGACGATGACACGCAGTGCGAGGTGCGAGGACGCGACCTCGTGACGGGACTCCCGAAGACGGTAATCCTGACGGCAGACGAAGTACGGGGCGCACTCGAGGAGCCGTTGCTCGAGATCATCGGTGCGATCAAATCGACGCTGGATCAGACGCCGCCAGAACTGGCCGCCGACATCATGGACAAGGGCATCGTGCTGGCCGGAGGCGGTGCTTTGCTGACCCGCATCGACGAACGAATTCGCGCGGAAACGCAGATGCCAGTGCAGATTGCTGAGTCGCCGCTGACCTGCGTTGCCGTGGGCTCGGGACGTTCGCTCGATGAGTTCGAGGTCCTGCAGCGCATGCATATGAATATCCGCGGGCGTCGTGCCCGGCGGCGCTAGCGGTTGGCCCCTGCGAGACTTCGGCTGATCATGTCTTACCCAAGCGCATCCACTCCGGCAGCACCTGATGCCCGTCCGCTCGCGGCCGGCATCATCGGCGCGTCCGGGTATGCCGGGGCAGAGCTCGTACGCCTGCTGGCGGATCACCCGCTGCTGCGTCCAGCGGTGCTCCAAGCGCGGTCTGAGGGTTTCGATGCGATTGACGCGAAGGCGGCGTCCGCGTGTGACGTTGTCTTCCTCGCGCTTCCACACGGGGAGTCCCAGAAGATTGGCACCGAACTGCTCGAGCTCGGCACCCAGGTTGTTGATCTTGGGTCGGACTTTCGCGTGGGTGGCTGGACCTATGGCATGCCCGAGTTGCACCGCGAAAGCATTCGTGTAGCGCGGGCTGTTGCCAATCCAGGCTGCTACGCGACCGCGGCAATTCTCGGTCTCGCACCGTTGGCTGCGGCCGGGCTGATTGATGGTCCGGTGCATCTCGACGGCAAATCTGGCGTCACGGGCGCAGGGCGTTCGCCGTCGGAGAAAACCCATTTGCCCGAGCTCTACAACGGCATTACGCCGTACTCGGTGACGGGCCACCGCCATCTTGCCGAGATTGAGCAGGAGCTCTCGTCCGTCGCGGGATCAGCGCTGGCGGCGACGTTTGTTCCGCACCTGCTGCCCACGAGTCGTGGATTGCTCGTGACGGCCCACGTGCGTCTTGTTCAGCCGCTCGATCAGGCCGATGTTGATGATCTCTATCGCGCTCGCTATGACGGTGAGCCGTTCGTGCATCTCGGCGGCCTCCCGGCACCTCAGCGACTGGCGGGCACAAACGTCTGTTGGATCAATGCCTGGGTGGACGAGCGCACTGGCTCCGTGTTGGTCGAGTCGGCGCTGGACAACTTGGTCAAGGGTGCGGCCGGGCAAGCGATTCAGAACGCCAACATCATGCTCGGCTTGGAAGAGTCTGCAGGGCTGACGGTGCGGGGCCTGTGGCCGTAGGGGTCACGTTTCCGCGGGGCTTCGTCGCCGCAGGTGTCACGGCCGGGATCAAAGCCTCCGGGCGACCCGACGTTGCGATCGTTGCCGCGACCGAGAACGTCCCTGCTGCAGCCGTGTTTACGCGCAGTGCGACGGCCGCACCACCCGTCGTTGTCTCGCGCGCTCACATCGCTCGGGGAACGACCCGCGCGATTGTGATCTCCAGCGGCAATGCCAACGCGGCAACCGGCGAGCCCGGACGACGCGATGCCGAACGCATGACCGTGCTCGTTGCGGCCGGACTCGGCTGCGAAACCGAGCAGGTGCTCGTGGCCTCGACGGGCGTGATTGGCGTGCCGCTGCCGATGGAGATCGTTGAACAGGGCATCGAACGAGCTTTGGCTGGTCTGCACGATGGTGGTGGTGCAGATGCCGCAGTTGCGATTACGACCACGGACGCCGCGCCAAAACAGGCCGAACGCGAAATCGCAACCTCGATCGGGAACATTCGCGTGGGTGGTATCGCGAAGGGCGCTGGCATGATCCGCCCGGATCTCGGCACGATGATTGCTGTCGTCACGACCGACGCGCCGCTCGATTCTCTGCAGACGGAGCAGGCGCTGCGCGCAGCAGTCGACAACACCTTCAATTGCATCACGGTTGATGGCTGTACCTCAACGTCGGACACGGTCGCGTTGCTTGCAAGCGGTGCCTGCGCAGGCGTCCTGACGGCCGAAGATGTGATCCTCGTTGGCTCGACGATTGAGGCTGTCTGTGAAGACCTTGCGTTGCAGATCGTTCGTGACGGCGAAGGAGCACATCGCATTGCGCATTGGACGGTGACAGGCGCAAAGGACGACAGTGAGGCCCGCACCATTGCCTACGCTGTCGCTGAAGCCCAGCTCGTGCGTTGTGCCCTCAATGGCGGCGACCCGAATTGGGGCCGCATCGTTGCGGCCCTCGGAGTGACCGGCTGTTCGGTAGCGGCAGAACGGATCGGCATCACGCTTGGTGGGCACGCACTTTGCCGCGACGGCATGGCGGTCGAGACTGTAGACATGGCTGCTGTCAACGAAGCTGCCGCGCGCGACACCGTGGAGATCGCGATTGCGCTTGGGGTGGGAGAAGGCGTGGCGAGCATCTGGGCCTCCGACCTCTCAAAGCTGTACGTCGAACTGAACGCGGAGTACACAACGTGAGCGGCGCACTCGTTGCCAAGCTCGGTGGGAATGCGCTTGCGCTCTTGCCAGACGCACTGGCCGCCCCCGACGGACGACCGCTGATCATCGTCCATGGTGGTGGCGCGCAGATCACTGCGCTGATGGCGCAGCGAGGAATTCCTGCACGCTTTGTTGACGGCCGGCGGTTTACGGATTTGCCGACCCTGGCCTGTGCACGCGTTGCGCTCGCTGACGTCTCTGACGAACTCGTTGCTGCTTTGCGGGCGGTTGGGCGCGAGGCTCAGGCGTTTCGACAGGGCGAACTCCTGCAGTGCACGCGACGTGTCGACCTTGGTCTCGTTGGTGAGCCAGCAACAGTTTCTGCCGACGCGATTCGGGCGGCGTGGGGCGCAGACCGGATTCCGCTGATTGCTCCGATCGGTCGTGATCTCGACACTCCACGGCTGCTCAATGTCAATGCCGATGACGTAGCGGCGGCGGTTGCGATTGCAATCGAGGCCGACGAGTTGGCGTTTCTCTCGGACGTGCCCGGCGTAATGGACGAAGCAGGTGCGGTACTCCCGCAAATCTCGGCCAGTGCACCCCCGACTGTGACGGGCGGCATGTTGCCGAAACTGGAAGCCTGCGCCGCTGCGCTCGCCGGCGGTGTTCGCTGCGTGCGGATCGGTGCTGGCACGGAGGTGAGGGCATGAGCATCGCGGATCGTGGGACCGAGGCGATGATGACGAACTACCCACCGCGACCGTTGACGATCGTACGCGGTGACGGATGTTGGCTTTGGGACGATGCTGGCACGCGCTATCTCGACTTCGTGGCAGGTATTGCGGTGGTTACGCTCGGGCATGGCCATCCAGCCCCAATTGCCGCTCTTGCTGCCCAGTCGGCAGTGCTCGACCACGTCTCCAACCTGTACTGGACCGAGCCAGCGATCGCATTGGCCGAACGGCTCAATAGTCTGTCGGGACTTGAGCAGGCCTTTTTCTGCAACTCGGGCGCCGAGGCGAATGAGGCTGCGATCAAGCTTGCCCGACGACATGGAACCGAGACTGGTGGAGCCGCTAAACACGAGCTTGTCTGCCTGGAGGGCGCCTTTCATGGCCGTACGCTCGGCGCGCTCCAAGCCACCTGGGCTAAGCCTAAGAAGATTCCGTTTGAGCCGCTGCCAGCGGGCTTTCGCCACGTTCCCCGTAACGACATCGCAGCACTACGCGCGGCGGTAGGTCCCCAGACGGCCGGCGTGCTGATCGAACCGATTCAAGGCGAAGGCGGTGTCCACGTCATCGACGAAGCCTTCCTGATCGAGGCTCGAAGACTGTGTGATCAACACGACGCATTACTGCTGTTCGACGAGGTACAGACTGGCATTGGCCGCTGTGGTGCCTGGTTTGCGTTTCAGCGGACCACTGTTCGCCCAGATGCGGTTGTGCTCGCTAAGGGGTTGGCGTCCGGGATGCCGATTGGCGCGCTGCTTTCGAAACGGCTGGCGACAGGCTTTCGACCAGGCGATCACGGCACAACGTTCGGCGGTTCGCCGCCCATCGCCGCAGCGGCATTGGCGACGATAGAGGTGGTCGAACGCGAGGACCTAATTGGCAACGCAGCGCGTGTCGGTGAATACCTGTCTGTCGCGCTCGCCGGTATCGACGGGGTTGCAGCGGTTCGTGGAGCAGGGCTTCTACGTGCGGTCGAGCTCGTCGACGGTGACGCGGCGGGCGCGGCCACGGCGCTCCGTGAGCACGGCGTGATCGTCAACGCCGTCTCCGACACGGCGATTCGACTGTGCCCACCGCTGGTGATCACGATGGAACAGGCCGAGCTCGCAATCGGAGCATTCCGAGCGGTCCTCGCCGCACGGGGCTAGTGCGGTTGCGGTGTCCGACGAGGTCGCTCACACTGCCGGTATGAAGCGAATTGTTGATTTTCTCGGCAGCTTTGGGCTCGGCTACTTCTTCGGTCTGGGTGCGATGGCGTTGGCCCACGCGTTCGTCGGGTGGCCCGCGAGTTACCGGGACGCTGCCTTCCTCGCATTGATTAGTGGTGCTGGAGCAGTCGGAGCGCGCCTGTACAACAGTCGCTTGGTTCCTCCCGGGAGCGACGAGTAGGCCCGTGCAGCTGCACGGCATTCATCACGTCACCGCAATCACCGCTGACGGGCCTCGTAACGCCGAGTTCTATGGTGGCGTGTTGGGTCTGCGACTCGTCAAGAAGACCGTCAACTTCGATGATCCGGGCGCGTATCACCTGTACTACGGCGATGACGCGGGAATGCCGGGTACTGCGTTGACATTTTTTGAGTATCCGGGCGCTCGGCTGGGCCGCGCCGGCGAAGGGATGGTGACGCGGATCGATTGGAGCGTCCCATCGGTTGCTGCGCTGGATTGGTGGGAACGACACTTGGTCGGAAAGGCCACGACGGAACGAGCGCCCGAGAGTCTCGACATCTGGGATCACGAAGGTCTGGTGACACGCCTCGTTGCAGCTACCGGCTGCGAAAGCGTCTCTCACGCCCATGCGCCGCACGTGCCAGACGAGTACGCACTGAGGCGCATGATTGGTGTCGCTGCACAGGCGCGCGATCCGCATCACAGCACGGCAGTGCTGAAGTCGCTCGGATTTCAACATCAGGGTGACGCCTGGCGCACGGGTAGCGACTCGCGCTCGGCGGTCTACGGCCTCGAGACGAGCGATGGCGCGATTTCTACGTCGGGCGCCGGCACGATTCATCACGTCGCTTGGGCGAGTCTCGACGAGGACCATCAAGGCTGGCTCGTGCGGGCTGCCGAAGCGGGTGTGCAGGCAACGCCAATTGTGGATCGCGACTACTTCCGAGCGATCTACTTCCGCGAACCATCGGGCGTCCTCTTCGAATTGGCGACAGACGGTCCCGGCTTTGCGATCGATGAGGAGCCTGATGCGCTCGGCCTCGCGCTGCGCCTCCCGCGTCAGCATGAGCACCTACGCGAGCTCCTCGAACAGCGTCTCGCGCCCATTCCCGACCCGTGGGAGCCGTACCGATGACGGGTCTTACCGACCGCATTCGTCCTGCTGTCGGTAAGCCTGCGGGCGCACTGGTGTTGTTCCATGGTCGTGGCGCCGACGAGCACGACTTGATGCCGCTGATTGAGGTGCTTGACCCCGAGCAGCGACTGGTCGGGGTGACGCCACGTGCGCCGCTGTCGCTGCCACCGGGTGGCGCGCATTGGTACATCGTCGAGCGTGTCGGCGATCCGCATGAGGAGACGTTTATGGCCTCGGTTGAGCTCTTGTCCGACTGGCTCGACGAGCTCCCCAATCGGATTGGTGTGCCGGAGGAGAAGATCGTTCTTGGCGGCTTCTCGCAGGGCTGTGTGATGGCCTATGCGATGGCGCTGGCCGCGAATCGAACCCCGCCGGCGGCGCTGTTGGCGATGGTGGGTTTCATTCCACACGTCACTGACCATCCACTCGACCTGACGTCGATAGATCGACCGCCGGTCACGGTGGTCCACGGCAGCATCGATCCGGTCATCGACGTTTCCTTCGGGCGTGCAGCGCGGGATGAGTTGCTTGCAGCGGGCATGGATGTCACCTATCGCGAGACGGCGGTCGAGCACACGATCGATCCGGCCTGGTTGACAGACCTGCGCCACCAGATCGGCATGACACTGCGCTAAGGCGCTAGCGGGTGCGCGTAGCGGTGGCGAGCGGCCACGTTAACGGCTTCAGATCGAGCCGCTCAGACGTCATTGGTAAGGCCGCAGTGACCAGCGTCATGGTCTGTCCAGCACGAATCGTGGCGAGCGTGGTGGGATCCGCACTGAGGACAACGATCCCGGTGCGACTGATCCTCGATCCGTCGCTGGCTTTGATTGAGCGGACCCGAACCAGCAGGCGACCGGTAGTGCCTGCTGAGACAGCCCAGACAACCTTGCCCTTGATGGTTAGCGATACGGCACTAGTGGCTGCGCTCATCATCGCCGGGTCCGTGGGGTCGGGCTGCAGGATCGTGGCCGTCTGAAGCCAGGGGTAGGGCGTGACGACTCTGTCGTCGAAGTGCAGCTCGAAGTGCAGGTGACAGGGCGCGCTCGATGCATCGCCCGTCCGGCCGACGTAAGAGATAACTTGGCCTGCTTTGACAGAGGAACCGTTTTTGAGTCCCTTCGCAATGGCGCTACTCGCATCGCCTCTGACACCCATATGGATGTAGCGATACCAGGAATCCTCGCCCGTCAGCGTGACCATCCAGCCTGAGCGATCGCCGTAATCGAGGCGGACTGTTCCTGCTACCACTGCCACGACGGGCGTTCCGCAGGGCGCCATCAGGTCGTTTCCCTCGTGGTTGCCACCCCCGCGAGCGTCGCCGAAATCGTCGGTGTAGTGGGCGCCGCCCACGACGGGGAAAAGACCGAATGGCGGTGTGGCCGCTGCGGCCGTCCCACTCGTGGCCAAGAGCAGTCCGACGCTGATCAGGAGTGCAATACGCATACGTAGAGACCGGCAGACGCCCGACCCATCCTCAAGGCTACACGGGGTCGTGTCTGACTGTCCAACCTCGGCTTCGTTGTGAAGAAATTGAGACGAACGACGCAAACCTCCACGCGTCCGACGATAACGCGGTATCCTCCCCCAAATGTTCGCAGGAAACGTGTGAGACATTACGGATCGTTTTCGGCAAGAACACTGACTTAATGGCACCCACACCGCGTAAAACGCCACTGCACGATCGCCACGTCGAGCTCGGCGCGCGCATGGTCGACTTTGCAGGCTGGGAGATGCCGGTCTACTACGTGGGCATCAACGAGGAACACCGCGCAGTACGAGCGCGAGCCGGACTCTTTGATGTCTCGCACATGGGACAGTTCGAGATTACGGGCACCGGTGCCGAGGGGTTGCTCCGCAAGGCTCTCGCCAGCGACATTGACCGCCTCGAAGAGGGCCAGGCTCAGTACTCGTTTCTCCTCAACGCTAAGGGTGGCATTATCGACGATCTGATCGTCTACAAGCTGCCCAACAAGGTCTGGCTACTCGTCGTCAACGCGGGTAATATCGCGATCGACCTCGCACACCTGAAGAGCTTCAAGCATCGTGCAGCAACAATCACGGATGTCAGCGACGTGACGGCGATGATTGCGTTGCAAGGACCCGTTGCGATGGAGTTGCTGGCTGATATTTGGCCCAAGAAGACTCCAGCACCTGAGACGGGCAAGCCGTTCACGATTGTTGAGCGCGTCGTCGCGGGCGTACCGTCACGGGTTGCATATACGGGCTACACCGGCGAGCCTGGTGTCGAGATCATGTGTGCAGCGGATCGCGCGGGCGACCTTTGGGATGGCATCCTTGCCCGTCGTGAGCACGGGGTTGTACCGAGCGGCCTTGGTGCGCGAGACACGCTGCGCCTCGAGGTGGGGTATCCGCTGCACGGCCACGACATCAACCCGAAGACCACACCGATCGAGGCTAGCCTCGGACGTTTTGTGCATCTTGGCCGCGAGTTCATGGGCAGCGACGTGCTCGACAAGCAGGCCGCTAAAGGTGTCAAGCGTCGGCTGGTCGGCCTCAAGATCGTCGATCGTGCAATTCCACGTGAGGGCTACCCGATTCTGTCGGGTGGCGAGAAGATCGGCACGATCACGAGTGGAACGCTCTCCCCAAGCATCGATCGCGGGATTGGCCTCGGCTATGTGGCCGAGATGTTTTCGAAGCCAGGAACGGTCCTTCAGGTCGATATCCGGGGACGCTTGCGCGATGCTGAAGTCGTCAAGTTGCCGTTCTATAAGAAGGAAGCCTGAGTCATGCCTGCCGACGAGTCCTATCCTGCCGACCTGCGTTATCACCGCGATCATGATTGGGTGCGTGTGGCGGGTGACGAGGCGACGTTTGGCATTACGTGGCACGCTCAGGATGCGCTCGGAGAGGTCGTCTTTTTCGAGCCGCCAACCGTTGGTGGCCGAGTCGAGGCTGATGGTTCGTATGGATCACTGGAGTCGGTCAAGGCTGTCTCTGACGTGATTGCACCGCTCGCTGGCACTGTCACGGCAGTCAACGATGCAGTCGTCGAGTCGCCCGAGCTGGTCAACGAGGCACCGTATGACGCTGGCTGGTTGATTCGCGTCAAGCTCGACGACGTCGCGGCTGTCGAGGCTCTGCTCGATGCAGCTGCCTACCAGGCCACGCTCTAAGCGATACCGACGCTCGTACGTGCGCGGCGAACAGCGGTGATACTTCGCAGATGAGCCTCGAGCGCGAAGCCTCCTGCCGGCGTTGTCGGGTGTACTGCGACTGGGTAGTTGACCCCGTCGGCTGTCTCGGCTGTTCTCGGCTGTATGCCTACGACGCCAAAGATGGTCGGCGCTATGCCGGTTGCGTCGAGCGAGTGCATGCTGTCGAGGTCGACCTTGGCGTGCTCGAGCAATGTGCAGAGGAGGAGCGTGGCTTCGGTGGGATCCGTGCGGTACGCGTTCCGCTTCCGATTTGCAGTGCGGTCGTGGACTCCGCCTATCCGCGGCGGCTGCCAGCAATTGGTTGTGTCAATCCCGAGTTCTACGAGCCGCCGGGTGGTGGTACGTTCGTGATTACTTCGCGCGAGCAGCCTTCGCACGACGCGTAACGCCCTGCTTGTGGAGCGTCCGAAGCGCGGTGATTTCGGCTGCATCTGGACCATTGCCTTCGGCCCCGGGCGTTTCGAGCAGCATCGGAAGATCGCTGAGGACAGGATGCGATAGCGTCAGCGCGAACCCGGTGCCCAGCTCGCCTTGGCCGATGTTGGCATGGCGATCGCGATTCGAGCCGAGCGCCGCCGCCGCATCGTTGACGTGCAGGCAGCGCAGCCGATCGATCCCAACGCTCGCATCGATTTCCGTAACCAGAGCGTCGAGTTGTGTCGAGTCCGTCACATCGACGCCGGAGACATAGGCGTGGCAGGTGTCAATGCACAGTCCCAACCGTGGGTGGTCAACGGCATTGATGATGCTCGCCAATTCGACTGGATCGCGCCCGATCGTGCCGCCGGCGCCCGCAGAATTCTCGAGCAGGAGCCACGGGCCATCAAGCCGCATGAGCGCGGTCTGCAATTCCGTCACGATCTGCGGCAGCGTTGCCTCAAGCCCGCGTCCCTTGTGGGAGCCGACGTGCAGGACGATGCCATCGGCAGCAATTGCATTGGCGACGTCGATCGTGTTGAGCAGGGCGGAGCGACTCTTCTTCAGCAGCTCGGGCTCATCCGTCGCCAGGTTGATGAAGTAGATCGCGTGGCAGGCGATGTACTGCACCTGTCCACGCTCGCGCGCTGCGCGCAGTACGGCGAGATCTTCTGGCTTATGCGCGGTCGGCTTCCACGTGCGCGCGCTCTGAATAAAGACCTGAACGCCATCGGCGCCGATCGCCACGGCGCGCTCCGGTACGCGATGCAGTCCTCCTGCAGACGAGATGTGAGCGCCAGCAATCACTCTGCCAGCATAGGTGTCGCCCCGGCGGCGACCTGACGGGCGCTTGGGGAAGGGGAGGTACGGTTCCGCTATGTCCGTTCGCGTCCGCTTTGCTCCCTCGCCCACCGGCTTTCTTCACGTTGGCGGTGTGCGGACTGCGCTCTACGTGTGGCTCTTTGCGCGTCACCATGGCGGCACGACGGTGCTGCGGATCGAAGATACCGATACGGAGCGCGAAGAGGCCGGCGCGATCGAGCAGATCCAACGCTCGCTCGATTGGCTCGGACTCGACTTCGACGAGTCTCCGCGCGTCGGCGGCCCCTACGGTCCTTACCTGCAGAGCGAGCGCAGCGAGCACTACCAGGCCGCCGTTGATCGTTTGCTCGCCCAGGGCGACGCCTATCGTTGCTACCAGACAGCCGAAGAACTCGAGGTCGCGCGTGCCGAGGCGCGCCAGACCGACGACCCCGCGCTTCCGTCGCGACTTCATCGTGACCTAACCGCAGAGCAGATTGCCTTCTTCGAGGCTGAGGGACGACCAGCAGTGATTCGCTTCCGTACGCCACTTGAAGGCGAGACGGTGATTTGCGATCTCGTGCGTGGACAGGTCGTCTTTGAACATCGACTGCTCGGGGATACCGTCCTGATGCGCAGTGGTGGACGTCCGACCTACCAATTGGCAAACCCGCTCGACGATCTCGCGATGGGCATCACGCACGTCATCCGCGGCGAGGACTTGCTGCCCTCGACACCGCGTCAAAAGCTGCTCGTAGAGGCGCTCGGTGGGACGTTCCCACAGATAGCACACCTCTCGATGATTCTCGGGGCAGACAAGAAGCGTCTGTCCAAACGGCATGGCGCGGCCAGCGTGGAGGAGTTCCGCGAGGCCGGCTATCTGCCTGAGGCGCTGGTTAATTTTCTCGCGCTGTGCGGCTGGTCCTGGGACGGCGAGACCGAACTGATGAACGTCACCGAACTGATCGAGCGTTTTTCGCTTGATCGGGTCAATCCGGCTCCGGCGGTGTTCGACCACGAGAAGTTGGCGTGGATGAACGGGCAGTACCTGCGTGCACTCGATGCGGGGGCCTATACCGTCGCGTTGCGTCGATACCTTGAGGATGCTGCCTCTCCGCTCGCCGATGCCGCCCGACTCGACGAACTCGTACCGGTGGTGCAGCAGAAGATCGGTGCCTTCGGTGAATTCGATGCACTTGTCGGCTCGCTGCTCGAGTCGCGCGAACCAGATGCCGAGTCGTGGCAGAAGTTGCTCAACGACGAGTACGCCGCGCGCATCCTCGACGCGGCGATCGCGAGCCTCAGTGCGCTACCGGAGTGGACGGTCGAAAACGTTGAGTCTGCGCTCCGAACCGTCTGTGAGGAGCTGGAACTGAAGCCGCGTCAGGCGTTTCTACCAATTCGGATTGCAATCGCTGGTTCGACGGTCGCTGCGGGTCTATATGAATCAATCGCGTTTTTGGGGTTAGAGGCGTCGCTGGCACGCATGCAGCACGCACGCGCCGCTCTTGCTGACGTGTGACCCCGCGCGCAGGAAGTTGCTGGTTTGGCGCGTATCGTGAGTGCAGATGGCGCCACGCGAACGCAGCAAACCGAAGAGTGACGAGCAGGAGACACTCGAGACTGGTCCGCGGCGTGTCCGTGGTGTCTTCGCAGCGATCATTGCCGCTGCGGCACTGATCATCGTGACGGCCACAGTCACAGCGATCGTGGTCGATGCCGTCCACGGGCGCTCGAATCCGATTGTTGCGTCAGTGTCTGGCTCCGACTCATCGTCAAATGCGGTCGATACAGCGCGCGCTACGGGCTACGAAGATGGCGTGCGCGACACGAAGCAATTGGCCAAAGATCAGCTCGCTGCACGCTACGACCAGGGTTTCGCGAAGGGGTACGCCAAGGGGCGTGAGACGGCAACGAACAACACGGGGCAAGCAGGCGGCTATGAAGAGGGATTCAACGCCGGTGTCAAGACCGCCGTCGACGCGTACAAGAAGATCATCGAGCAGGCCCAGCAGATCATCGCCGAGGCGAATCAGACGCCGGTTGTGACCGCTCCGATACCCACGACGACAACCGGGTAGACGTTCTGCCTGCGATCACGCTGTAGTCGATCGCGCTCGGCTGCGTCTGATTCAAGACCCGAAGAGTGATGCGAACGGTTGTCAGACGTTCGCTCAACGTTCGTTGTTCGACCGTAGTTGCGAAGAGGGGGGACATCACAACCGCGCGGATGTCATGTCCCCCCACAAGTAACTGCACCGATGGACAACTGATAGCGGGGGGACAGGACATCCGCGCGGTTGTGATGTCCCCCCGTTATCCGTAATACGTTCTAGGCCGTGAGGTCGGACGCCATCTCTTCGAAGGCGTCCACGAAGCGCTGACAATCCTCGAGCGAGTGCTGGATCGACAGTGTCCATTCCTCTTCGCGACCCGGAGTCATGAAGACGCCGCGGTTCATGTTGTACAGCCACGCCAGGTCGCAGAGCTCGCCGTCCTGCTGGGCCTTGAAAGACTCGTAGTCGACGATCGGGTCGTGCGCGAACGTCACACAGCCCTTCGAGCTGATGCCAACCGTGTAGCCGGGTAGGTTGTACTTCTCGAGCACAGCCGAGCAGCCGCCGAGCATCACGTCATTGAGGCGATCCAGGTGCGCGTAGGCATCGGGCGTCATGACATCGAGCAAGTTGACACGCGCTGCTGCCATGCCGAGCGGGTTGCCGTTGTAGGTACCGACCTGATAGACGCCACCGTTGCGGACGATCTCCATAACCTCATCGGAACCACCGATGGCACCGATCGGCAGGCCGCCACCGAGCGCCTTGGCGAGCGTGACCATGTCTGGCATGACGCCGAACTTTTCAACTGCGCCACCCGCTGCGATTGTCATGCCCGTCTTGACCTCGTCAAAAATCAGGATGACGCCGTGCTTCTTCGTGATCTCGCGGACAGCCTCGAGGTAGCCGGGCTCTGGGAGCACAACACCAAGGTTCATCATCGCCGCTTCCATGATCACGCAGGCCGGCAGGCGACCCTCTTCGGCGAGGCGCTCAATGCGGCGCTCCATGGCGGGAGCGTCATTGAAGGGGACAGCAATCGTCATATCCGAAACGGCCTTCGGAATACCACCGCCGTAGGGCAGGGAGCCGTAGTTCTCGCGATCACCAATCGAGGCGTAATCGACACCGATCGAGACCATCACGTAGTCGTGATGGCCGTGATACGAGCCGAAGATCTTGATGATCGTGTCGCGTCCTGTGGCGGCACGGGCGATGCGAATTGCATCCATCGTGGCCTCGGAGCCCGAGTTCGTATAGCGCCACTGCGGCAGGCCCCAACGGCGCTGCAGCTCCTCGGCAACCACAATCGCATCCTCGGTCGGGGCAGCAAAGTGCGTGCCCTGCGTCATGCGCTCAGCAACAGCCTTCGTAATCACGGGATGAGCGTGACCCTGGACCATCGAACCAAAGCCGTTGTGAAAGTCGATCATCTCCGTGCCGTCGACGTCCCAGACCTTCGAGCCAACACCGCGCTCAAGGTAGATCGGCCACGGGTCGCGGAACTGGTACGACGAGGCGACGCCGCCAGAGAGCACATGGTTGGCGCGCTTGTACATCTCGCCCGAGGCAGTGGTGGTGCCATCAAGGACTTTCGCTTCGCGTGCCGTCAGCTCCGCAATGCGTCCGCGATCTAGTTTGATCGGTGTTCGTACCGCCATGATGTCCTCCTCGGTGCGCCTGATCGCGCAGTCAATCTCTGTACGATACGCCCCCAGCGGGGGCGTCGTCAATGCGCTACGAGGCGACGAACATCGTTTCGGCGATGTCCTGACGCTCGCGGATCAAGGCACGTACGCCTTCCGTGTCACCTGCGCGCAGCATTTCGATCGGATCTGGGTCGCCGTTGACGAGTCCCTCAAAGAAGATTTTGCGGTCGTTGTAGGTCGGAAACAGATCCTTGGCCCAGCCGCGGATACCGTTGAGCATCACGGCGAACTCCGCATGCGGCTCACCGTAGGTCTCCAGGATCTCGCGCTTCAAGCGCTTGGCGAGTGCTGGGCTGGCGCCCGAGGTCGAGATCGCGATTGCAATCGGACCACTCCGAACGATTGCCGGCAGAATGAAGTTGCAGAGTGGCGGCACATCAACAATGTTGACGAGCATCGCGCGCTCTTCGGCGCGGCGATAGATCTCAACGTTCAACGGCGTATCTTCGGTTGCGGCGACGACCAAGAGGCGCCCCTCCAGATCGGCGGGTGTGTACTCGCGCAACTCGAGCGTAATCGCACCCTCGTTGGCCAGCTGGTGCACCTCTGCGCAGGCCGTCTTCGTAATCACGTGGACTGCAGCGTTGGCTGCCAAGAGGCCCTCAATCTTCTCGAGTCCAATCGGGCCTGCGCCCACGACGAGGGTCGGGCGATCCGTCAGATCAAGGCAGGCCATGTAGAAGGTCTTCTCGAGCATCTTGGCGTTGCACGTGGCGTCGCAACGGTCGAGGGCAAGTTCGCAGACACAGGGTCGAGGAGGCATACAAAAATTCTATCGCGGCTCTGATGGTGGCGGATGGGTCACGATTGCTCCATGGGACACGTCAAGCACCTGTATGTGCACGTTCCGTTTTGCGCCCACCGCTGCGGTTACTGCGATTTCGTGACGGTGACGGGCAACGACGATCGCCATCTAGCCTATGTCGATGCGCTGGTGCGCGAACTCGAAACGCGCGGCACGGTGCTTGCCGATACCGTCGAGACGGTCTACGTCGGTGGTGGCACTCCATCCAAGCTGGGGCCGCGGCTCTTGGCGTCGCTGCTCGACGCGCTTCCGCAGGCCACGATCGAGACGACGGTGGAGTGCAACCCGGAAGGCGTCGATCCCGAAATGGCCCAGCTGCTGGGGGAGCGCGGCGTACGAGTTTCCCTCGGTGCCCAGACATTTGCCGCGCCGCTGCTTGCCACGCTGGAGCGCCAGACCACGCCCGAGCAGGTCCGAGCCGCGGTGGCCCTGTTGCGGGAGGCACGGGTGCCCTCGCTGTCGCTCGACCTGATCTACGGCATTCCCGGCGAGCGCGAAAGCGACCTCGCGCGCGATTTGGCAGTCTTTGAGGAGCTTGGGCCCGACCACGTCTCCGCCTACGAACTGGAGGCGAAGCCGGGTACGCGCTTCTCAATCCATCATGGAGCCGAACTCGAGGCGCAGGGCGAGTTGCTGGAGCGCCACATGGATCTCGTGATCGACTCACTCGGTTACTCGGGCTACAGCTGGTACGAGATCGCCTCGTTTGCGCGCGGTCCAGAACACGAGGGCCAGCACAATCGAGCGTACTGGCTGGGAAACGACTATCTCGGACTCGGGATTGGAGCTGTCTCAACCGTTTCGGGTGCCCGTCGGGTCAACGCTCCAAAATTGGCGGCGTACATCGAGGACCCGGCAGCCGTGCCCGCGACGATCGAGCTGATCGACGAACGGACGCGTCAGACCGAGCGCCTGATGCTCGGACTGCGCCTCGCGGATGGTGTACCGATCGCGGAGGTTGCGGACGTGCTCAACCGTTCAGCGTTAGAGCGACTCGTACAAATTGGCATTGCCACCACGACGGACGATACGATCCGTCTAGATCGGCGCGGTCGCATGCTCTTGCACGATTGTGTCGCAGACCTTCTCGATGACGATGCTGCCTGACCTCGACCTCACTCAACGCCGCCAACTGGTGCTGCGTGCTGTCATCGAGGAACACATCTCGACGGGGCAGCCTGTGGGGTCGAAGACGCTGACGGTACGTCGCGGCTTCGAGTCTTCTGCCTCGACGCTGCGCAACGAACTCGCCTGGCTCGAATCGGTCGGCCTGCTTGGACATCCCCACACGTCGGCCGGGCGCGTGCCGACGGAGCTCGGCTATCGCTTCTATGCCGGTGAGCTGTTGTCCGAACGGATTGCCGCCGAACCCATGATGCTGGATCTGAGCGAGGCCACCCAAGAGGTGGATGATGCTCTGCGTGCCACCACAGAAGCGCTCTCGCAGGTGACCCGCCTGTTGGCAATCGCGAGCGCGCCGAGCGTCGCCACGATTGACGTTCGCCACATCGAGGTCCTGACGCTGCAGCCGCAGGTTCTGATGGTCCTCGTGATCACCGGTTCTGGCGCGGTGGCGAAGCGCGTCTTTGCCTTTGAGGGCCCCGTCGACCCAGGGCTCGCCGAGTGGGCGCGCGAGTACCTCAACGAAACATTCACGCGCGGCTCATTGACCGAGCGCTCGGTTCGCGCGCGACTCGCCTCCGACGAGATCGACGCACGGGAGCGGGCCTTCTTGGCCGCCATTGCGCCGGTTTTCCATGACATCTTCGACTCCAGCGCCGACCGTCTCTTTGTCGGAGGCGCGTCGCAACTGATGAGCGAGTTGCGTGCGCAGGATCAGCACGAGCTGAACGAGCTGGCCTCGGTGCTCGAGGAGCGCGCGGTCATGCTCGACCAGCTGCGTAGTGCGTTGCGCGGCGATCAGGTGACGGTGCGAATTGGCGAAGAGCACTTGGCGCCGGCCCTGCGTCCAGTGGCGATGGTGACGGCCGGCTATGGCTTGCCACCTCGCGTGCTGGGAGCGATCTCAGTGATCGGCCCGGTCCGGATGGACTACGCCCACGCGATCGTCGCCGTCCGCGGTGCAGCCGCAGCACTCAGCTTGTACGTCGAAGACGTCTACGAGGATTGATGGTCCTGGCGTGAACTGGGCTTTGCTGGCAGCCGGCGTTGGCCTCGCCAGCTATCAGACGTGGGCGATCTGGCTGCGGTGGCGCGAGGCGCGTGGTCTCCCGCCTGCTGATCGCAAGATCATGCTTTGGACGTTGATCCTGACGCGGGGACTTGGCTGGCTGCTCGGAGTTGGGCTGATTGTTGGGGCGTTGTACCGTGCGAACCAGTGATGGTGTCAGCCCGCAGCGTCAACCCCGATAGGATGCCCGGCGAATGTCTACACCGCGCGATTACTACGAGATCCTTGGTGTGTCGCGCGACGCGTCGGACGAGGACATCAAGAAGGCCTTCCGCAACCTTGCGCGCCAACATCACCCGGACGTCAATCCGGGCAACCCCGAGGCAGCCGAGACCTTCCGCGTAGTGGCCGAGGCCTATGAGGTTCTCTCGGTCACAGAGACGCGTCTGCAGTATGACCGCTTCGGGCATGCCGGAATCTCTGGTGCAGGTGCGGGCGGCGGTGCGGGCTTCGGCAATCTTGACGACATCCTCGGCATGTTCTTTGGCGACGGCATGTTTGGCGGACGCGGGGCTCGGCGCGGTCCACAGGCTGGTCCCGATGCCGCCACGGCAATCTCGCTGACGCTGCGCGAAGCGGCCGTTGGCGTGCAGCGTGACCTCGAAGTCGAGATCGTGGCTCCCTGCGACCGCTGCGCTGGTTCCGGGGCCGAGCCACCTACGCGCCCAATTCCCTGCCCGACCTGTGGTGGACTCGGACAGGTACGACAGATTTCGAACACGCCGCTGGGCCAGATCGTCCGTGAGATGCCGTGTCCGGCCTGTCGTGGACGCGGTGCAACCGTCGAGACTCCGTGCAGCGATTGTCGGGGCCAGGGCAAGCAGCCCGAACGTCGTACCGTCAGCGTGGGCATTCCCGCTGGTGTCGACACGGGTCAGCGCGTCCGTGTGGTGGGGCAGGGCCATGCCGGCGATGCTGGCGCGCCCGCTGGCGATCTGTACGTCGCGATTCAGATTGAAGACGACCCGGCGATCGAGCGAGAAGGTCTCGACCTCCACGTGCTGGTCGACCTGACCGTCACCCAGGCGATGTTGGGCGCAACGGTCCACGTGCCAACCTTGGAGGGCATGGAGACGATCGTCTTGCAGTCCGGGACTCAGCCGGGTGATCGGCGTACCTTGCGCGGCAAGGGCATGCCGCAGATCGGCAACGAGAATCGTCGTGGCGATCTGCATGTCTTGTTCGCTGTCCACATTCCCAAGAGGCTCGAACCAACTGCACGGCTGCTGGTCGAGCAGCTGGATAAGGCGATTCCTGAGGATGCGTACAAGACGGAGTCCGGCTTCTTCAATCGCGTCCGACGCGGGTTTAGTGGTGGTTGATCCGCCGCTGACCCGTTGGCAGATCGAGGTACCGGCTGCGCGCGCGGAGGAGGCGATTGCCGCTCTACTGGTGGCCTTTCCGGGTGGTCTTGAAGAGGTCGCTCGTGGTGGTGGGATTGGCTATGCCGGCTTCCTCGGTGTCGACCAGCCTGCGCCCGACCTGCCTGAGTGGATGGTGGCGACGCCCGAACCCGTGCCCGATGGGTGGCGCGATGCGTGGCGCCAATTTCATCACCCCGTCCAGATCGGTGATGTCTGGGTGCGGCCGCCGTGGATTGCGGAGCCCGCCGACGCCGTGATTTTGGAGCCGGGGCACGCCTTCGGCACGGGCGCGCATGGCACGACGCGTGGCGCCGGCATGCTGCTGCTCGACGAGCCGCCCGGGAGTTTGCTCGACCTTGGCTGTGGCTCCGGTCTGCTCTCGATCCTCGGTGCTTATCGCGGACACGGCCCGATCTTGGCGATGGACATTGATCAGCACGCGATCGATTCGACGCGCGAGAACGCGGAGGTCAACGGCTTTCAAGATCAGATCGAGACACGCCTCGGTGACGTGATTGTCGAGCCGCTGCCAGAGTCGGACCTCGTCGTCGCCAACATCGAGCGCAAGTTGATCGAGATGTTGCTACAGCGTGAGGGGCTACCGAACCGGATCATCGTCAGTGGCCTGCGGATCGAGGACACAGTCGACCACCATGGCTGGACGCTCGTGACGCAACACGTGCTGGACGGTTGGCGGTCCGCACTACTCGTGCGATAGGTCGAGCGAGACAGCACCGCGCGGTAGCCTACGTTGATGGCGCACGTCTTTCGATTCTTTCTTCCCGTTTCGTCTGAGGACTTGGTAGTCAACAGCGCGGTGCTGCTCGCGCCTAACGATGCCAAGCGGCTGCACAAGGTCCTGCGTCTAGAGGCGGGGGAGAGCGTGGAGATCGCGGATGGTCGCGGGCGCGTCTTTATAGCCACCGTCGTCAATCCGCGTTCCGGCGAAGTTGTGTTGGGCGAGGAGGTGTTGGGGCAGCACCTGCTCGTTCCGATCCGGGTGCTGCTGGCGCAGAGTGGTCCACGTGCGGACGATGCCGTTGAGAAACTGGTCGAACTCGGCGTAGCGGAGATCAGTCCGCTGCTGGCGTGTGGTCGCCGTCGTGAGGCGCGCACCGACCGCTGGCAACGCATCGCCGAGGGCGCTGCCGCACAGGCAAAGCTGGTCATGATCCCTACGATCGGTGCGCCGGTCACGTATCACGATGCGCTCGTGCCCGGCGCGATCGTCTGCTCGCATGAGCACGATGACTCGTCGCTGTCGGATGCTCTTGCTGGTCTCTCACCGCCGATCACGCTGTTGATTGGGCCGGAAGCGGGGTTCTCTGACGAGGAGCTTGGTGCCGCCCAGCAAGCGGGAGTGCCGATCGTGCGGTTCGGGCAGACCGTGCTGCGGACGGAGACAGCGGCAGTCGTGTTCGCTGCGTTGGTGATCGACCGACTATCCTCGCGGTAGTCCACCGGTACGAAAGGCGTCACCATGATCGAGCAGGTAGAGGCAGATCTCCGCACTGCGCGTCTGGCGCGCGATAGCGAAACGGTCGGTGCGCTCTCGATGCTGCTTGCCGCACTCAAGGACGCCGAAAAGTCTGCTGGCACGCTTGACGACGCTGGTGCGATTCAGGTCTTGACGCGAGAGCGCAAGAAGCGTGTTGAGGCAGCTGAGAGCTTCCGTGAGGGTGGCCGCGAAGACGACGCCGTCAAGGAGGAGCAGGAGGCCGCGATGATCGATCAGTACCTGCCTGCCCAGATGCCCCAGAGCGAGGTCGACGCGATCATCGCTGCGGCGATCGCCGAGGCGGGCGCGACGTCTGTCAAGGACCTCGGTTCCGTGATGAAGCTCGTGCAGCCGCAGACCGCGGGGCGCGCCGATGGTAAAGCTGTGGCGAACGCCGTGCGCGAAGCCTTGGGAGCTTGACCACGTGCCGCTAGGCTACGCGGGTTGAGTCGAACCTCTTTCATCGTCACTGACGCCTTTGCGCGCGAGTTGTCCTCGCGTGGTGATGAGGTGCTTCGCGCCGTCGCCATCGCGGCGAGCTGCAAGGTCTATCTCCGTGGCGATGAGGTGATGCTTGATGGTGACGACGATCAAATCAAGCATGCGCAGGCCGTCCTCAGCGAACTTCGGGACGTGGTGGACGGAGGGCAGGCTCTGGAGACCCAGACCGTGGAGGCCGTGACAGGAGTGTTGGCTGCGAACGGCAGCGCGAAGGAAGTCTTGGGCGACGTCGTCTGGCGCTACCGCAACACCACGATCCAGCCGCGCACCGTCAATCAGAAGCGCTACGTGGACGCGATTCGTTCGACGACGATGACGTTTGGCTGCGGACCAGCTGGCACGGGTAAGACCTACCTCGCGATGGCGTTGGCCGTGGCTGCGCTCGAGTCGCGCCAGGTCTCCCGCATCGTCTTGACGCGACCAGCCGTCGAAGCGGGAGAGCGTCTTGGTTTTCTTCCTGGTGATCTGATGGCGAAGGTCGACCCGTACCTACGACCCCTGTTTGATGCGCTCTACGACATGATGGACGGCGAGCGGGTGACGGCAATGCTGGAGCGCGGCGTGGTGGAGGTTGCTCCGCTCGCGTTCATGCGCGGCCGCACGCTCAACGACGCGTTCATCATCCTCGACGAGGCGCAGAACACGACGCGGGAGCAGATGCGGATGTTTCTGACGCGGCTCGGTTTCGGCTCGCGGGCCGTGATCACTGGCGACCCCACGCAGATCGATTTGCCGCGCGATCAGATGTCTGGCCTCAACGAGGCCCGCCAAGTCTTGGCAGGCGTCCAAGGGATCGAGATTATCGAGTTCGAGCGCGCCGACGTGGTGCGTCATAAGCTCGTCCAAAGCATCGTCGAGGCGTATCGAATCTCGGACGAAGCCCGCGACGCATGAGTGTCGAACTCGATGACAGGGCAGAGTCCGGAGTGTCGGAGTCCGAGATCGATCGTGTGGTCGCCGCCGTGCTGTTGGCCGAAGCGATTGGCGAGGTTGAGGTCGGTGTGATTATCGTGGGCGAGTCCGACATGCAGGCGCTCAACCGCGAGCATCGCGAGCAAGACTCAGCAACGGATGTACTGTCCTTCCCGATCGATGACGACGAGTCGCTTCCCGGCGTGCCGCGCATGCTTGGCGACGTCGCCATCTGTCTACCTGTTGTGCTCGCGCAGGCAACGGAGCGTGAGGTGTCGCCGGCGGCTGAACTAACAGATCTCTTGATCCATGGTGTCCTCCACCTCTTGGGCTACGACCACGAGACAGACGCGGGCGAGATGCTGGCGCGGCAGGAGGAGATTGGCGACGAGATCGCGACGATTGTGTGGCAGCCCGCGTAGGTCGGCGGCGAATGGGTGCGTCTCTGGCCCAAGCGTGCGCGTGGATGATCACAGTCCGCGCGGTAGTCGCGACGATCGGAGCCAGCGGCGTTGTCGTAGTCGTGGCAGCGTCTGGCCATGGACACGGAACTGAACGCACGAGGGATTGTGATTGGTGAGCGCTATCGGGTGGCCGGTGCGCTGCGGCGCGTCGGCATGATTGAGGCAATCGACCTCGACGCCGACCGCGACGCAGCCGCGTGCCGGATTGTTGGCATTCCGGGCGATGCTGCCGCTGTCGACGCCTGGGAAGACGCGTGGCGCGAGGCGCAGGTTGCGGCCCGCCTGCCGCGACTGTTGGAAGTCATCACCGACGAAGACGGTACGGCGTGGGCTGCCTTGGCGGCCGCAGAGGCAACTGCAGCGGCGTTGCCGCCCGACGCTCGCCGCCAGGCCTTCGCGATCGGCCTGGCGCTGGCAACAGCGGGACTCGATGTTGCCGATCTGACGCCGGTCATGTTTGCGACCGACAGACGAGGGCGGCTGATCGTCGACGGTGTGCCCTTTCTTGGCGGAACAGGACCATCGCGTACTGCGGCGGAGCAACTCGTGGCGTTACTCCCGCCCGACCAGGAGCGCGAGGTTGAATCCGACTGGGTCGAGCCACCCGTGCGGCGGGCCGTGCGACAGCGAGGCTCCGCGCGGCCGAGGCGACGATTGCTTGTCCCAGGAGCGATTGGAATGGTCGTGGTTGCGGCTCTGCTGATCCTGCTGGTGCCGGCACGGTCTGCTGGCACGCCGAACAACGGTGTGACGATCGAAGCACCAGCAGCGGATGTGCTGCTCGGCGATGCGGCTCATCCAGTCGTGGCTGCCGAGCCCGTCCGGACGGTGACCATTACCGAAGCGGTGCAGCCAGCCCAGGCGAATGCGGAGCGCCAACCCGTGGCGACGTCTGAAAGCGTGGTGAGCAATCCGGACGTCACCAGCGTCGTTCCGAGTCTCCCGATCGCGGACGTGCCGAGCCTGCCGCAGTCGTCGGTGGAATTGGGTGTGCTGCTCCCCGTCGCAAGCAGCATCCCCGCCGTCCCGCTTGACGACTGAGTCGTGTTGGTGGTGTGGCACGTGCCACACCACCGTGATGCCCTCGGCACGATTTGAACGTGCGACCCCAGCCTTCGGAGGGCTGTGCTCTATCCCCTGAGCTACGAGGGCAACAAAAGCAGGATAGCGAAGGCCTGTTGGTGTCCCTGTGCCTTACGGTACCGGGCATGGAGATTCGCGCTCGGATTGAGAACCTCACGCTGCATGAACCCTTCGAGATTGCCCGTGGCGTCTCGACGCACGAGCCCGTGCTGATTGTGGAGCTTGAGCGCGATGGTGTCGTGGGAATCGGTGAGGGTGCGCCCGTTGATTATCACGGCGAAACAACGGAGGCCATGCTCGTCGAGGCGCAGCGCGATGTGGCGCCGCTGATCGGCGACGACCCGTTTGCGCTCGAAGTGATCATGCACCGGTTGCGTTCGGAAGGACTGATGGGTGGCACGCGGATGGCGATCGATGGAGCGCTTCACGATTGGATTGGAAAGCGCCTTGGACAGCCGACGTGGCGCGTGCTCGGCCTCGCGCCGACCAGCCCAGCCACCTCGTTCACGATTGGAATCGATTCCGTCGAAGGCACCGCCGACAAGGTGCGACGTGCCGTCGGGTCCCACGTGCTGACGGTGAAGGTTGGTGGCGCCTCGGATCTCGAGCGCCTCGAGGCCGTCCGTGCTGGCTTTGCCGGTCCGATTCGGATCGATGGCAACGAAGGCTGGGACATCGAGATCGCGAAGGCGATCACGCCCGATCTGCTTCGGCTCGGTGTGGAGTTCGTCGAGCAGCCTTTTCCGCGTAGTGATGACGACGCGTATCACCAGTACCGCGAATTGGGCCAACGACTGCCGGTCGTGCTCGACGAGGGCTGCATTGAGGCCCACGACGTGCCGCTGGCCGCCACGATGGCTGATGGCGTCAATATCAAGCTCTCGAAGACCGGTGGTATCCGGGGCGCGATCTCGCTTGCCCGGACCGCTCGGGCACACCACTTGTCCGTCATGCTCGGTTGCATGATCGAATCGCACCTCGGCATCAGCCAGGGCGCACAGATCGCGTCGCTGATGGATCACATTGATCTGGATGGGCATTTGTTGATCGACGACGGACCGTTTGAAGGATTGGGATTTGAGGATGGTGTCGTGACCGTTGCGTCCGCACCTGGTCTAGGAGTGAGGGCTGTATGAGTGAGTGTCTCGCAATTCTGGCGGAGGGACTGTTTGATCAGTCCGACGCCAAGACAGGGCACGGCGTGCTGCGCTTCGGTGATCGCGATGTTGTCTGTGTTGTCGACAGCACGCAGGTGGGTAAGACGTCTGCGAGCGTCGTGCCGTTCTCGCGGCGCGACGTTCCGATCGTCGCCGATGTGATCGCCGCTCAGGCACTGGGCGCTACGACCGTCCTGATTGGCATTGCTCCCGGTGGTGGTAAATTGACGCCTGCGTGGCGTGACACGCTGCTGTTGGCGATGTCGCTCGGGCTCAACGTCGAGGCGGGCCTCCACACGCTGCTGTCGGATGACGCCGAACTAGTGGCGGCCGCGGCTCAGTATGGGGTGGAGGTGCGCGATCTGCGCACGTCGCCTGTGGGGCTGTCGGTCCCACGCCTCGATCTCTCGCGTCCCGCTGGGATTCGCGTGGTGCATACGGTCGGCACCGATTGTGCGATCGGCAAGATGACGACTGGTCTCGAGTTGGCTGATGCCGCCAAGGCGCGTGGCCGCCAGAGCGTCTTTGTCGCTACCGGCCAGACGGGAGTAGCGATTACTGGCTGGGGTATCGCCGTCGACCACGTGATTGCGGACTACATTGCCGGTGCTGCCGAACGCCTGATCGACGAAGGCGCAACACGCGGCGATCTGCTCTTTCTGGAGGGCCAAGGCTCGCTTATCCATCCGGGCTACAGCGGCGTCACACAGGGGCTGCTGCACGGAGCACAACCCGATGTCCTCGTCCTGCAACACTTGGCGGGGCAGACGGTCAACGATGACTATCGGTCGCGACCGATACCGCCGTTGCCCGATGTCGTGCGTCTCTATGAGCAGTCGTCTGCGGCAGTGCGACCGGCGCGTGTGGCCGCGATCGCACTCAATACGAAGCTGCTTGACGACGCTGGTGCTCAGCGCGCGATCGAAGAGACGGAGGCGCTGACAGGCCTCGTCACTGACGATGTGGTGCGCAACGGGCCCGACCGGCTGCTGGATGCGGTGTTGGCCGCTGTCGACGCGTTAGGCTAGTCCGACTTGACACGAACGTGTGTTCGGTCTATTGTACCGAACATATGTTCGATCTCCGCATACTCCGTTCCCTGGGACTGCTCCTCGCCGTCCTCGCCCTCGTGCTCGCCTTTGGTCTCCGCAGCGCGTCATCCAGCGCGGGTGCAGCGCCGCCGGTCAGCTATGCCGTGCAGTCGGGCGACACGCTCTGGTCGATCGCTGACGCGTACACCGAGGGAGATCCACGCGAGTTGGTCGCTCAGATGCGGCAGCTCAACGACCTGTCGACGACGATGCTCCAGCCGGGGCAGACGCTGTTGTTGCCCACCACGTAGTGTCGAGCGATGCCGGTTCGGTCGTCACAGAATGTTGGCGTTGTGTTCACGCTAAGCCAATTCCTGGACGAGATATTTGGACTTTGTTAGAAGTCCGGCAGGATTCGCCGATTTCGGTAGCGGATCGGCCAGGAACCCGGAATCCTGATTAGGCCATGACAGCAACCGCCACATCCAA
>CAMAWJ010000006.1 GCA_945861955.1 Bifidobacterium breve | reverse complement strand
ATCGGGAGCGCCACCCGCCGCGAAGGTGCGCGTACAGTCAGAGCAATAGCCGCTCTCACCCTGTGCGCCGATGTCGACAACGACCAGCGCACCTCGCTCGATGGCGACGTCGCGCGGTTCGGCGTGCGGCAGTGCACCGTGAGCACCGCTCGCCACGATCGGCTCGAAAGAAAGCGCGGGGAAGCCCGCCTCGCGAATCGTGCGCTCGATCTCCCAGGCGACTGCCACCTCCGTGCGCCCGACCAGTTGGCCCTGCGCGATGTTGGAGTAGACGACTTCGAGAATGTCGGATGCATGCCGCGTGGCCGCGATCTCGGCTGCGCTCTTGACCAGCCGGAGCGCTTCGATCAGCCCATCTGTCGCAACGAACTGCGAGCCGCTTGGCAGGAGTGCTCGTAGTCGTTCGACCAGCGCGTACGGCATCGAACCCTCAAAGCCAATGCTCGTGCAGCCAGGTGCGAACTCGGCCAGCTGTTCGATCGTTCGACCCGCGATATCGCGGTCAAGGATCTCCACGTCAAGCACGGCGCGGAGCGGTTCGACGGCGTCTTGGTAGCGGAAATCGGTCACCAGCACAGCGCGCTCGGCCGACAACACGATGATGCCATTCGAGCCGGTATAGCCCGTCAGGTAACGCACGTTGACGAGGTTCGTCACGATCAGCGCGTCGATTTCGGTTAGTGCCGCGACGGCCCGAGCGAGCCGCTGGGTGTGCTCAGACACCTTTCGTCGCCTGCATCAGCCAGGTGATCGCCTCGTGGTATCCGTCCTCGCCATGGCCACTAATGCGGTGCGCGACGACGTCAGCAATCACCGAGTTTCGCCGCCACTCTTCACGGGCAGTGATATCGGACAGGTGGACCTCAACAATCGGGACGGTGACAATCTCCAGGGCATCGCGCAGCGCGTAGGCGTAGTGCGTCCACGCACCCGGGTTGATAATCACGCCGCTCGCCCAACCGCGACACTCGTGAATGTGGTCGATCAAGGCACCCTCGTGGTTGGTCTGAAAGCAGCGCGCCGACGTGCCTGCCGCACGCGACCACTCATAGATCTTGCTCTCGAGCTCGCCTAACGTCAGCGTCCCGTACTGCGCTGGGTCGCGCTGGCCAAGCATGTTGAGGTTGACTCCGTTGAAGACCGCGATCATGCGTGCAGTCTACGCGCCTCGCACCACGCCGTTCGTGACTAGCTGTGACAGACCGCGGCAACCGCGGCCTCGACGACAGCGTCGTCGAGATCGACGCCCCAAACGGCACGCCCCGGAGCCTCGAGGAGTACGAACTTCGTACGACCGGCACTGCGCTTCTTGTCCGAACGCATGGCGTCAAGGACCGCCACAACCGAAACATCTTCGGCAACGGTCGGTAGCCCCTGGCGCGTGAGCACTCCCGTCACCTCGTCGGCCACGGCAGAAGCGAGGCCCGCGTGCTCAACCGACAGTGCGAGTGCCGCGACGAGACCAATCGCGATCGCTTCGCCGTGGAGATAGCGACCCGCTGCTGCGTGCTCAATACCGTGCCCGATCGTGTGACCGAGGTTGAGGATGGCGCGCTCGCCGGACTCCTTTGGGTCCGCTGCGACGACACGATTCTTGAGCGCTGCAGCGCGGCGAATCAGCGTCGCCTGCGCCTGATCCTCACCACGCGTCGACGGCCACTTGCGGACTAGACCCCAGAGCGGATCGCCGGCGAGCAACCCCGACTTGAGCGTCTCCGTAAAACCGGCCGCCCACTGGCGCTGCGAAAGCGTGCCGAGAAGAGTGGGGTCACTCAATACGGCGAGCGGCGGATGGAATGCGCCGACGTCGTTCTTCGCGGCGACGTCGATGCCTGTCTTGCCACCGATGCCCGCATCGACCTGACCAACGAGCGTTGTCGGGCATGAGATCCACGGCAGGCCGCGACGGAAGGTCGCAGCAGCAAAGCCGGCGACATCAGTGACAGCACCGCCACCGACAGCGACGATGACATCTCGGCGCTCGAGGTCGGCCGCAGCGAATGCGCGCCAGAGTTGTTCGACCGTCGCGGTGCTCTTGACCTGCTCGCCACCAGGCAGCACGATGCGCTCGCCTAGGTCGGGGACGCGGTCGGCAACGGGTTCGTCGACGACGAGGAACGCACGTCGGTCGCCAATCAGCTCGGCAAGACGATCGAGTGCGCCGGCCCGGACGATGCCCGAATCGCGGCAGGCAATCGCTGCGACTGCGGACGGAGCGGCCGCGTCGATAATTGCGTCAGCGGCTGTGTCGTAGAGTCCCTCTCGCTGGTACTGGAGATCGGAGAAGCGATGGTGATTGACGGCTAGTGGCCGATTCTCGGCACCACCGTCGGCCTCGACGCGCGCCCACAACGCCTCGGAGGGCGCATCAAGCCAGAGCACCCGCGCGTACTCAGCCAGCAGCCGCCGCGTGCCCGGTCGGGTCAGTGCACCGCCACCCGGCGCGATCACGCCGGCTGCGCCGCTCGCGATCAGCTCGCCGAGGACAGACTCCTCAAGCTCGCGAAAAGCCTCTTCACCCTCGGCGAACAGGTCGGGAATCGAGCGTGCCGTGCGCCGTTCTATTTCGCGATCGACGTCGATAAAGTCAACGCCCTTGAGCGCAGCCAGTTCGGTCCCGACCGTCGTCTTGCCCGCGCCCATGAAACCGACGAGGACGTCGGGGCGCGCGCTCACGGGGCCGCCGGCGACCAGGGGATGCGCGACAGGTAATGCTGGTGGGCGGCCACGAGGTCGCCGATCGCGTCGCCACCGAACTTCTCCTTGGCGGCCCGCGCCAGCTCGAAGGCAATCACGGCCTCCGCGACCACTGCGGCAGCCCAGATCGCCGTGGTGTCCGAACGCTCGACCAGTGCCTCGGCCGGCTCGTGCGTATCGAGCGTCGCGGTCTTGAGTGGCTTCATCAAGGTCGGCAGCGGCTTCATGGCGATGCGCACGATGACGGGCTCACCATTCGTCATGCCGCCCTCAAGTCCACCGGCTCGATTGGTGTCGCGGCGATAGCCATTGTCGTAGTGCAATTCGTCGTGGACCTTGCTGCCTCGCAAGGTCGCGTTCTCCCAGCCCTCACCAATCTCGACGGCCTTCATGGCCTGGATCGAAAGGGCAGCACCCGCAATGCGAGCATCGAGCCGAAGGTCTTCGGAGGCGTACGAGCCGAGCCCGGGTGGGCAGCCAAACGCGCGCACCTCGATGATCCCACCGAGCGTGTCCTGATCCTTCTTCGCCTGCTCGATCTCGGCCACCATCTTGGCGTCGGTGTCCACATCGATGCAGCCAACCTGACGGTCGCTGAGGACGTCGAAATCCTTGGCGGTCAGTGCTGCGTTGGGCGCGGTGGCGACTGAACCCACACGTACGACATGACCGTGCACGCTAATCCCGATCGCGTCGAGCAGGTCTTTGCACATCGCGCCGACGGCCACGCGTGCAGATGTCTCGCGGGCCGATGCGCGCTCGAGCACGTCGCGCACATCGGGGAGCTCGTACTTCATGACGCCCGACAGGTCGGCGTGGCCAGGGCGCGGCACAACGACGGTACGTGTGCGGCGCGCGGCAACCTCGGCGAGCTCTTCCTCTGTCACGGCCCACGCGCTCTGGGCAGCGCCCCAGTTGGCGTGATCTCGGTTTTCGACGATCAGGCTGATGGGACCACCGATCGTCCGACCGTGCCGCATACCACCAAGGATCGTCGCCTCATCCGTTTCAATCGACTGGCGCGGCGAACGTCCATAGCCGGCCTGGCGACGGGCCAGATCGCGCTGCAGTCGGTCACGGTCGACGTGGATGCCTGCGGGCAGACCACTGAGGATCGCAACGATGCCGGGGCCGTGCGACTGGCCAGAGGTGACATAGGAGAGTGTCATTGGTTCCAACAGGGTATCGCGACAGGCGGGCTTTGGTTCCGCTCGCGTTCGTGCGCACGTCTGTGACACGTCAGATTTGACGAACTGCTTAGGTTGCCCTAACGTTGCGCTCGGTGTCCCCTTAGGGTGCCCTTATGCACAACCTCTGTGATCAGAAACGGAACGATTACGCCATGACCCGACGACAACTCCCCCTGCTGATTGCGCTCTTCAGCCTCACCGCGCTGGTGGTCGGCGCCTGCGGCGGGTCGAATGAGAACAACAAACTCGTCGTCTACTCTGGCCGCGAACAGGAACTCGTCGAGCCACTCTACGCCCAGTTTACGGAGGACACGGGCATCGAGCTCGACGTCCGCTGGGGCGACTCACCCGAGCTGGCCGCCACGATTCGCGAAGAGGGCGACGCCTCCCCCGCCGATGTTTTCTACGCCCAAGACGCTGGCTCGATTGGGATCATCGATCCTCAGCTAGCCACGCTCCCACAAGCAGATCTCGAGCTCGTCGCTGCCCGCTACCGCGATACCACAGGTCGGTGGGTCGGCGTGACCGGACGAGTTCGCGTGCTCGCCTACAACACCGACCGTGTCCAAGGCGACGCGCTGCCAGCCTCCGTTCTGGACCTCGCCAGCCCAGACTGGAAGCTCGGAGACGTCGGAGTCGCACCGACCAACGCCTCGTTCGTGGGCTTCGTCAGCGCCCTGCGCGAGACGATCGGCGACGAGCAGACGCAGGCGTTCCTCGATGGTCTCGCCCAGCATGCCAAGACGTTTCAGAAAAACGGTCAGATCGTCGATGCCATCGCCACCGGCGAAATTGATACCGGCCTCGTCAACCACTACTACCTGTACGAGAAGCTCGGTAGCGACCCGAACGCTCCGCTCGGGAACCACTACTTCGACCCAACCGACCCCGGCTCCCTCGTCAACGTCTCGGCCGTCGGCATCCTCGCTACGACCAAGCACAAGCAGGACGCAGAGACGTTTGTAAACTGGCTCCTCACAAAGGGCCAGGTCTTCTTCGCCAACGACGCGGCAGAGCGCGAGTATCCACTCAACAGCGCCCAGCCGGGCCTTGAGCGCTCCGCAGAACTGCCACCGCTCGCAGAGCACCTCGGGCCCGATGTTGATCTCGCCAAGCTCGCCGACGACCTCGAAAACACGATCGCAATGATTCGCAAGGCTGGGCTCGTCACCTGAGCCAATCGCCCGCAGGCGCAGCCCGCCGGAAGTTGCTGCTCTTGGCAGCACTTCCGGCGCTGCTCATTGCGATCGCTCCGATCGTGTACCTCGTCGCGCGCGCGACAGCGGGTGGAGGCCTGCAATCACTTGATGTCAGCACGATTGGTCCCGCCACCATTCGTACCTTTGTGCTGGCCATCCTCGTCGCGGTCGGAGCGGTTGGCATTGGTGTACCCATGGCCGTGCTTACAATCCGCACGGACCTTCCGCTGCGTCGGATTGCCCTTGTCTTGGGCGCGCTCCCGTTGGTGATTCCCAGCTACGTCGGCGCACTTGCACTGCTCGGCGCACTTGGGCCACGCGGACTACTCGCTCAGGCCCTCGAACCACTCGGTGTGTTTCGCCTTCCCACCATCGACGGGCTGCTCGGTTCGACAATCGTGCTCGTACTCTTTACCTATCCCTACGTCTTGTTGTTGACGGCGGCGGCGCTCCGCCGCGTCGATCCGGCGCTCGAGCAGGCAGCTCGCGGCATGGGGCGTGGGTCCCTCGACACGTTCGTACGCGTTACACTCCCTCAAATCCGCTCGGCCGTGATCGCCGGCGCGCTGCTCGCCGCCCTCTACGCCATGAGCGACTTCGGCGTTGTCAGCCTGCTGCGCTGCACGACGCTCACCCGCGAGGCCTTCCTACGCTACGACGCGCTCTACGATCCGGCCGGTGCCGCCGCCGTCGGGCTGGTCTTGGCAGCGCTTGCCCTGTTGATGGTCGGCGCAGAGCAGTGGACAGTTCGCGGCTCGACGATCGCTGCTCGACGTCGGGTGCGCGCCCGCGAGGCGACTACCCCACTCGAACTCGGGCAGGCTGCTCGACTGGGCGCGAGCGCCTTCGTCCTCACGATCATCAGTCTGGCGCTGATTCTCCCGCTCGCGATTCTGATCTGGTGGGCGCTCACGTTGATCGGCGACGCGAGCCTGCTCAGCCAACTCGTGGATGCGCTGCCCGCTGCCGCCAACGCAATCGGCGTCTCCAGCGCTGCAGCGATCGTCTGCCTCATATTGGCCTTGCCGGTTGTAGCGCTGGTCACACGCTCTTCGGGAAGGCTGCCGCGCTGGATCGAGAGTGTCTCCTACGTTGGCTATGCACTACCAGGGATCGTGGTTGGCCTCGGCCTTGTGTTTTTTGCAATTCGCACCGCACCGTTTCTGTATCAGACAGTCGCGCTGGTCGTGCTGGCCTACGTCGTCCGTCTCTTACCCCAGGCGATCAGCGGCGCACGAAGTGGCTGGGAGCGCGTCGATCCCCGCTTCGAACAGGCCGCGCGCGGCATGGGTCGCTCGGTATCCGGGACGCTCTTTCGGGTAACGCTACCGCTGGCTGCTCCCGGAGTACTAACCGGCGCGGCACTCGTGGTGCTGACAGCAATCAAAGAGTTGCCAGCCACACTCCTGCTGCGTCCTAACGGATTCGAGACTCCCGCCACAATCATCTGGCAGAAGACCAACGTCGCCGAGTACTCGTCGGCGGCGATACCAGCGTTGCTGCTGATCGCGATCTCGGCGATCCCCGTCTACTTCCTGCTGATTCGCCCCGAGGCGCGGCCGCGCCCCTAGGTGGGAGGCGTGTCCCAGGCAACGGGCACGAGCGCAGCGTGGCCAGGTTGGGGATCGATCCGCACACGATCACCAACGTCCACCATGTCGATGCTTGGACGATGAGACCAGGTGAGCGAACCATCGGATAGCCGCAACCCGTAGACGACGTCGTGGCCGCGGAAGTCGCGCGATTCGACCACGGCCGAACCGGTTTCGTCTCGCGCCACCCCGACCAACTCGGGGCGAATAAAGACGCGGACGGGACCAACGACGCTGCCCAGCAGCGCAAACGCGCCGAGCGCAGTGTCCACGTGATCGCCGCGACCAACCCCCTCGACAACGTTGGCGCGGCCCATAAAATCGGCCACCTCGCTACAGAAAGGCTTGCGGTAGAGCACTTCGGGCTCGTCGACCTGGAGGATCTGTCCTGCGTGCATGACGGCTACTCGATCGGAGATCGACAGCGCCTCCTCTTGGTCGTGCGTGACGAAGATGCAGGTGAGGCCCGTCTCGCGCAGGCGTCCGATGATCTCGGTGCGCACCTCATCGCGCGTCGTCTGATCGAGGCTCGCGAACGGTTCGTCCAGCAACACGAGCTCGGGCCCTTGGGCGAGGGCGCGAGCGAGGGCGACGCGCTGCTGCTGCCCTCCGGACAGTTCGGTTGGTCGACGCTCAGCGAGCTCCTCGACGTCGAGCACTGCGAGCAACTCGCGGCCACGCGCAGCAGCATCTTTGCGCTGGGCCTTTGGCAATGCGAAGCAGACGTTCTCGACGGCTGTCAGGTGAGGAAAGAGCGCGTAGTCCTGAAACACCATCGCCACGCGACGATCCTGTGGAGTGACCCACGTATCGCCGCTGGCGACGACACGTCCCTGGATGGTAACGGTACCCAGATCGGGACGAATGTGGCCGGCGATCAGGTTGAGCAGCGTCGTCTTACCACAGCCAGAGGGACCGAGAATGCCAAGGATCTCGCCGCTGTAGACCTCGAGCGAGACCCTGTCGAGCGCCACCGCGTCGCCAAACCGACGCGTCACCGATTCGAGTTGCAGGCTGAACGCTCTGGACACACAACTAAGGGTACCCTAAATACGCGGCTGAGGCCCCGCCTGCGGCATGCTGTGACCATGAGCGCGTGGCAAAACGACGGTGGTACTGAGTTTACCCCCCGCCTGATCGCGGTCGTCGCGATCGTCGCGATCCTCGCGCTTTCGATGGGTTTCGCCTCGGGAATGTACTTCGGCCGCTCCTCTTCCCCGAACCTGCAGACGTTGGCCGACCAGGCGCGCTCCACTGCCAAGGCAGTTTCCGTCGAGCTCGCTCCAGCCAAACCGCTCTACGGCAAGGCCGTGCCGGCTGGGACGGTCGAAAATGTGTCGGCCTATGCCGATGCGCAGGCGCGCATCATCCGGGCTCGTGCCAACCTGACCAACAGCCGCACCTCGCTGACGGCGCTGGCGCCCGGTTCGTACGGGCGAACGGTGGCCGCCTTCGACGCGCTGATCTCGGCAGCCGGTAAGCCCGTGGACGCTGCCACCTTCGATCGCCTCTTCCAGGCGACCCTCGACGAACTCGCAGTCCTCAGCGGCTCCTAACGGCGCGGTCGCTATCCACGCTACGCAGCTGATTGCGTTTTGGAGCCCGAGGCTAGAAGAGGCGGTTTGACTGGTCGCTTACTGGGGTGACAGCGCCACCGTTCCGCCCCGCCCAGATTGTGGCGGCAAAGCTGCGGAGTGCTGCGCTGTCCTCGCCGGCCGTGACGGCGGTGTCACGCAACTGTGCGATGACGTCGCGAAGAATTCGGTCGACGGCCTCATCGCCCGCAACGGCTCGTGCTCGTGTGACCGAGGCCCGTTTGCCCGCCACACGCCACGCGGCATGCTGCGACGCAGCGTCAACCTCGAACTCAACGTTCCCACCGGGGGCGACCTGGCGAATTGGAGCCATACCGGGGATCGTAGGGCTCTCCAAACCTCTGAGCGCCGCGCCCGCTAGGGGCGCGACGCTCGAGGTGGGAGGATCCGCCTTACGACGGTTGAGACCAGACGGCCTAGTGGGCTCGTCGGGCAACGATATTGAGGGAGGGACCGTTGCTTGTTCTCAAGAGTACGCGCAATTTGTGGCGATCTTCTCAACAGAAGGTCACGGTTGTGTCACAGTCTCATCGTGTCGCTACAGCAGTGCTGGACCAGCGAACGGGCCAGTGACGGCCACCAGCGCGCCAATCGCCAAGAAGGGCACCAACGGCACTGTCGCGCCGCGGCCACGCACCACCATCACGGGTACGGCAACGAGCGCGGCAAGCGCGAAGGCGATACCAACGGCAATCGGTACTGCCGCGCCGATCGCCACCCCAAACATCGCTACGAGCTTGACGTCACCAAGGCCGAAACCACCACGCGAAACCAGCGCCACGAGCAGTGCCACGGCACCAACGACAAGCGCCATCACCAGATGGCTCACGAGCGTATCTGGGCGAGTGAGCGCAAGCACACCGAGCGCGCCGAACGTTCCCACCACAACCAGCGTGTCAGGAACGACGCGCCAGGCAATGTCGATCGCGACGGCCGGAAGCAGCACCGCCAAGAGCACGAGCCCTAACGCCAGCTCTACCCCACTCGACGCCAGCAATCCAAGCACCGCAGCGACCGCCGCGCCCACCATAACCAGCAGAACCGGTCGCGTCGCCTGCCGCGTCCAGACCGGTTGCTCAAGACACTCATCAATCCCCTTTGGCAGCCACACCACCAACCAAGCAGCCACCACTCCGAGCAAGGCACCAATCGCTGTCGCGAGTGCAACCACGTGCTCAGTCGCCGCGGGCGGCGGCCAGCATGACCTCAATTGGAGCCGACTCGCCCGTCCAGATCTCCAGTGCCTTCGCACCCTGGCGGGCCAGCACCTCAAGACCATCGACCACAGCGCAACCGGCCTCCGCAGCGGCCGTGATCAGCGGCGTCGGTGTCGCGTCGGCCCGATAGGCGAGATCAACGACGACCCGCACATCGAGCAGGCGCGAGGCCGGCAGCGGCATACCGTCCGGATCGACGAGTGCACCAACCGGTGTGCAGTTGACGACGACGCCACCAACCGGATCGGGGAGTTCGGCGACGGCCACGACGTGTCCGCTTCCCACAAGATCGCGAGCAAGCGTCTCCGCTGCCTCGAAGCGACGGGCATGAATCTGGACGGCACAACCATCTTGCGCAAGGGCGGCCGCAGCAGCACGCGCGGAGCCGCCAGCACCAAGCACAAGCACGCTGCCTCGATAGGTCTCCTCGATCTCGGAGGCGATCGCGACGGCGATTGCCGGCCCATCGGTCGAATCGCCAATCAGTCGGCCATCCTCGGCAAAGATCACTGTGTTGACGGAGCCGCTCGCCTGCGCCGTTGGTCGTAGCTCGTCGACCAGTTGAGCGACGGCCTCTTTGTGCGGCACCGTCACGTTGACACCGACAAAGCCGACGGCCTGCAGCCCCCGCAGCACGCTCTCGAGGTTGGCGGCCTTGACCGGTAGCGGCACGTAGGCCCAGTTGAGTCCAAGCGCCTGCAACGCCGCGTTTTGCATCCGTGGCGAGCGCGAGTGCGCGACGGGATTGCCGATCACGCCGAGTAGTCGAGTGGTGCCGCTAATCACGAGTAGGGATGCTCCTTCTGGTAGCGCAGAAAATCTTCGTAGTTATTAGTGAAATAGTGGCGCCCTTTGGCGTCACCTTTGATTGCGTACATGTAGAGATAGTCGACTTTAGCCGGGTTTGCTGCCGCCTCGATCGAAGCGAGGCCGGGATTACAGATCGGTGTCGGCGGAAGCCCGCGCTCGACCCAAAGGTTGTAGGGGGAATCGAGCTTGAGATCACTGGCCGTCAAGATGCCCCAGGCGCCCGTGGCGTATTGGATACCAGATTCCATTCCGGTCGGCATGTCTGCTCTGAGCCGGTTGTAGATGATTGCGCTCACCTTGCGTCGATCTTCGGGCGCTCGGGCCTCGCGTTCAATCAACGAGGCGATCTTGAGGACGTCGTAGCGCGTCAGTTGGCGAGACTCTGCATAGGAGAAATCGACGGAAGCAAGATTGGCTTCGAACGCCCCGAGTTGATCCTCGACGAGCTGGTCGGCGTCGGCTGGAATGCCAACGTCATAGGTAGCGGGAAATAGGAACCCTTCTAGCGTCGCAGCGCTCTCCCCTGCGTCGAGGAAACCTTCAGGAGGTCTGTGGTTCGCCAAGGCCTCTTGATACTGCTTCGGCGTGATGCCGACCTTCTCAGCGGCGGCCTCGACATCCCAGATCGCATAGCCCTCAGGAATCACTAGCTGGCTCGCCGATGACTCGGCTGGCCCGGCGTTGAGTTGCTCGACGATCCGCCGATACAGCTCGTTCGTGCGGAAGGTGTACGTGCCCGGACGGAAGGCCGCCCCAAGACCATCGGCGACGACCTGGTCCACGAACGCGCCGGCATCGCGGACGACCCCTGCTGCGGCGAGAATCTCTGCGATCTGTGTCGCGCTCGATCCCTGTGGAATCGTGACCGCGACGGGCGTTCCCGGCGTCGGTGCTGGATCACTCACGAGGCTCGTGATACCCCACCAGGCCACTGCCAGCACGGTGATCACGGCAAGGATGACGACGGCGAGCGCGAGCAGACGGCGGCGATTTACTGGTTGTGGTGGGTATCCAGCCATCCCTGTAGGAGCACGGCAGCGGCGCGATCGTCGAGGCTGCTGGCTCCTCCTTTCGTCTCTGCGATCCGACTCGTAAAGCGCTCGTCCTCAAACTCGATTGGCACTGAGCAGACCGCTCGCAGGCGGCCAACAAAAGCCAGCGTGGCGTTGGCCTGTGCTCCTCGCGTGCCATCGGCTAACACGGGCAACCCCACCAGCAACAACTCTGGCTGCTCTTCGGCAATCACCGACAACAGTTGTTCAAGGCCCGCGGGCGTCCCAATGCGTTCGACAAACGTGAGTGGCCGAGCCAGCGCACCCGAGGCGTCGCTGATTGCGAGTCCCGTTCGCGCCGAGCCGTAGTCGAGGGCCAAGACTTTCATAGGCGCACCCTAGCCGCCCGCACCGCGCGCAACACGCGCGAACGCGCCATCACCGCGCGCGAACTAGGCCGGGAGTTGCTCGGCGAGGACACCGCGAGCCGCTTCGAGCGCCGCTTCGATGCCACTGGCGTCCTTACCACCAGCACGCGCGAGGTTTGGCTTGCCACCACCGCCACCACCAACATGCGGCGCAGCGACCTTCAAAACGGCGCCCGCATCGGCACCCGCTGCCACGGCCTCTGGAGTAGCGGCACAGACCAACTGCAGCTTGCCCCCACTCTCGCCGATCAGCATCACGATGCTCGAGCCGAGTTTGCCCCGCAAAAGATCTGCCAACTCCAGCAGGGCATCGGCACCAATCTCGCCCACGCTCGCGACAACAACGTTGACAGCGCCGTGCGCAACCGCACCCGCAGCGAGCGCCTCAACCTGCGCATCGGCTGCCGTGCCACCGCCACCAGCCTTCAGTTGTTTCTCGAGTTCGCGTACCTTGGCCTGCAGCTCGCGTACTGCCGCGGGCAACTGCTCGGCCGAGACCTTGAGGGTGCGGGCTGCCTCGTCGGCTGCCTGTTCGCTGGCGCGCAACTGCTCGATCGCAACGCCGCTGGTGATCGCCTCGATGCGCCGCACACCCTGGCCAACGCTCGACTCGGACGTCACGCGCATGGGGCCAATCTCGGCCGTCGTCGAGACGTGCGTGCCACCACACAACTCGCGGGAGAAGCCCTCAATCTCGACGACCCGAACGACATCGCCGTACTTCTCGCCAAACAGCATCATCGCGCCGAGCTCGCGTGCCTTGTCCTGGCTCGTCTCAAACGTAAAGACGCGATGCCCTTCGACGACAACGCGATTGACGATGTCCTCGACCCGCGCCAACTCGTCGGCGGTGACAGCACTGTCGTGCGAAAAATCGAAGCGCAGCTTGTCGGGTCGAACGGAAGAGCCCTTCTGACGCACGTGATCGCCAAGCACCTCCTGCAACGCCCGATGCAAGACGTGCGTGCCCGTGTGGTTCGCGGTTGTTGGGCGGCGGCGGTTCGGGTCGACCAGCGCGCGCACCTCCTGCCCATCCGTCAACGTGCCGCGTTCGACGACCACGATCAACGTCTGATCACCGTCGAAGCGAATCACCTCAACGATCGCTGCACGCCCAGTGTCGGATTCGATCGAACCGGCATCCGAAACCTGTCCACCACCCTCAGGGTAGAACGGCGACTCGCGCAACTTGACTGCCAGGCGCCCCTCGCCGAGGTCGTCCAGGGCACCGATGCGCGTGCGGATATCAAGTTCGTCGTAGCCCAAAAAGGTCGTCACAAACCCGGCTGCGCGTGCGAATGCCGCCACGCGATCAAGGTCGACGCCACCACCCTTGCCGGCAGCGCTGCGAGCGCGCTGGCGCTGGTCCTCCATCAGCTCTGCGAAGCCTGCCTCATCGACCGAGAGATCCTGCTCGGCCGCGAGCTCTTGCGTCAGCTCGAAGGGAAAGCCAAAGGTGTCGTGGAGCTGGAAGGCCTCGGCCGCGGGGATCGCGACGCCGCCCTCGCTGCGGACGCGTGCGATGCAATCGTCGAGCAGCGCCGTGCCGGTCTCGAGAGTGCGCAGGAAGCGCTCTTCCTCACCGTTGAGGATGCGAAAAATGTCGTCACGATTCTGCACGAGCTCGGGATAGACGTCGCCGAGCTGGGTGATCACCAGGTCGGCCAGGCGCGTCAGAAACGCGCCCTCGATACCGAGACGATGGCCATGCGAGACGGCGCGGCGGATGACGCGCCGCAGGATGTAGCCGCGCGACTCGTTGGCGGGCAGCACACCGTCGGCGGCGAGAAACGTCATTGCGCGGCCGTGGTCGGCGAGCACGCGCAGCGCTTTCGTGTGGATGCCGCCAGTCTCGTATGACGTGCCCGTCCACTCTTCAATTGCCGCGATCATCGACTGGAAGCCGTCGGTCTCGTAGACGGAGTGCACGTCCTGCAGCAAAGCCGCAACGCGCTCGACGCCCGCGCCCGTGTCGACACACTGGTTGGGGAGCGGTGTCAGCGTGCCGTCTTCGGCCTGGTCGTACTGCATAAAGACGAGGTTCCAAAACTCGAGGAAGCGATCGCAGTGGCAGCCAGGCGCGCAGCCGTCGGGACCAACGGGGCGCCCACAGCCGTGCTCGGCGCCACGGTCGTAGTAGAGCTCGCTACACGGTCCGCACGGCCCGGTCGGGCCGGCCTGCCAAAAGTTGTCTTTGCGACCGAGACCCACGATGCGATCCGGCTCGACTCCCTGCTCGAGCCAGAGACCGCGCGCCTCGTCATCGGCGGGCACCTGCTCGTCGCCGGCAAAGACCGTGATCCAGACCTTGGCGGGGTCGATCCCCCAGGCGCCCGTCACGAGCCCCCAGGCAAACTCGATCGCGCCGGCCTTGAAGTAGTCGCCAATCGAAAAGTTGCCCATCATCTCGAAGAAGGTCAGATGGCGAGCGGTCTTGCCGACCTCGTCAATGTCCGTCGTGCGGAAGCACTTCTGCACACTCGTTAGGCGCTGCTGCGGCGGCTGCTCAACGCCGAGGAAGTACGGCTTGAATGGCTGCATGCCTGCGGTCGTCAGCAGGACGGACGGATCGAGCGAGGCAGGCACGAGACTTGCGGACGGCACAACGAGATGACCGTTCTGCTCGAAGTGGGTTCGAAAGGCGGTGCGAATCTCGTGGGCCAGCATTGCCCCCGCAGGGTACGCGATGCCGGCACGGCCGGGATCAACGTTGCTTTGGGGTCAGACCCCTAAGCAACGTTGATCCCGGCCCATCAGCCCGCGACGATACCCGCCGCAACGATGCGTTCGCCGTCGTAGAGCGCAGCAACCTGGCCCGGGGCGATCTGGTGCGCATCGGTCTCGAGATACACGGTGCCGGTGGCATTGGGACCATGTTCGAGCCGGCCGGCAACAGGAGTTGAGCGCATGCGGAAGCAGGCGTCGATGCGTGGCGTGTCAGCGCGTACCTGCACGTCGCGCAGCGAAACCTCGCGGCGACGGAGTCGCCCAACGGTTCCCACGATGACAGTGTTCGCTGGTGCGTCGATACGCAGGACGTGGAGCGCCTCGGTGCCGCGCGAGACGCCCAGACCGCGCCGCTGGCCAGGCGTGTAGGCAAGGGCGCCAGCATGCGTTCCGAGCTCGACTCCGTCCTCATCGACGATCGGTCCGGGCGTCATCGTCACACCCTGCCGCTCGAGAAAGGGTGCGAGTGCGCCGCCACCAAGAAAGCAGACCTCTTGACTCTCGAGCGCTTTCGCCGCAGCCAAGCCCTGCTCGGCCGCCTCGTGCTGCACATCGACCTTTGTGCGCGCACCAAGCGGAAACTGCACCCGCGTGAGAATCTCTGGGTCAACAAGGGCAAGCATGTACGACTGATCCTTGATGGCATCGACGCCACGTGCCACGAGTGGCGTACCCGCGTGGTCGACGAGCTGCACGTAGTGTCCCGTGCGCCACGTCGATGCACCGAGTCGCTGCACGACGCGGTCGATCGCATCGAACCGGAAGGCTCCGTTGCAGGTCGTGCACGGGTTTGGGGTTTCGCCGGCTGCATAGCCCGCCACGAATGGATCGACGACAGTGGCTCGAAAGTCGTCGCGCAGATCGAGCGCGATGTGTGGCATCCCGTTCTGGTGGCAGAGATCGCGAGCAGCACGAACGGCCGACGGTGCGCAGCACGCGCGCTCGGGCGACGGCGCCTCGGGGTCGATCCAAAGACGCAGCGTCACGCCGACGGCCTCGTGCCCTTCGGCAACGGTCTGCGTCAGCACCATCGCGGAGTCCACACCACCGCTCATCGCAACGACGATGCGGTTGGGATCGGCTGGTACGACCGCACCGCGCGCCACGGCATCGCCAATCGCTGCATGGAAGGCATCGACGGCGGTGAGTGCACACTCGGCCCCAGCCGGTTCGATCGCCGCACCTGCGAGCACCTCGGCCAATCCGAGTCGGGCGCCAGCGAGCAACTGCCCACCCTCGGCACGCGCCGCGAGCCAGGCTGCAGCCGCGGTCGTAGCGGCGCAGGCATCGGTACCAAACCGCACCTGCTCAAGACGATCGCCGACGAGCCCGAGCGTAAAGCGCACGCGGTCGTTGCAGCGACCGCCGCCTGCGCGACCTTCGCCGTCGGGCTGGGCAACTGCACCGGCGCGGGACAGGTCGATCATGCCGAGGCCTCAGTGGCCAGTTGCAGCGCGGGCGCGAGCTCTGTCCAAGCGGCCACAACTGCGTCGATATCCGCCAGCGTCGTTGTCGGTCCGAGCGTGATGCGGATCGCGCTACGGGCAGCGTCGTCGTCGATGTCCATCGCCGTCAGCGTAGCGTCGGGCAGCGTCTCGCCACTCGCACACGCCGAGCCCGCCGAGATCGCGATGCCGCGCTCGTCGAAGAGGCGCACAACCGTGTCGCCGCGATGGCCCGTCAACAGCAACGCATGGCCGGGCAGTCGCTCGACCTCCGCGCCAACCACCGGCAAGCCAAGCCGCACCTCAAGGTCGTCGCGCAGCGCAGCACGCCGGACGCGCTCTGCCGGCGCCTGCACACCCTGTCGAATTCGCAATGCAGCAGCCAAGGCCACAGCGCCAGCGACATCTTCTGTACCCGGGCGCAGACCAGACTCCTGTCCACCACCAAAGACGATCGGATCGAGGCTCTGCACACCCGAGCCAATCACCGCTCCAACCCCCCGCGGCCCACCCAACTTGTGAGCGGCAAGCGCGATCGTCACGCGCCCAGGCAGGTCGGACAGGTCAAGCTCGGCACCGGCGGCCGTCTGGACGTCATCGACATGAAGGGGCACTGCATGCTCGGCGCAGATCGCAGCGATGTCGGCGATTGGCTGCACGACGCCCGTCACGTTGCTCGCGCCCATCACACAGACCAGCGCGTCACCCGTCTGCACGAGATCCCAGAGTTCGATCAGGTCGAGGCGCCCGTTCGGCAGCACCGGGGCGAGCGCGATCTCCCAACCACGCCGCGCCAACACCTCTGCGGTCCGTCGCACTGCTGGGTGCTCGATCGCACTCACGACCATCCGTCCTGGCTGCCCCTGCGCACGGCCGAGCACGGCCAGATTGTCGGCCTCGGTGCCACCACCCGTCAGCACGACGTCGGCTGGATCTGCACCCACGAGCGAGGCGATCTCTTCCCTCGCTGTATCGAGGTCTGCGCGCGCCTGCCGTCCAAGCGCGTGCGGCTCGGAGGGATTGCCAAAGCGCTCCGTCAGGTGCGGCAACATCGCTTCGACCACGCGGGGGTCGGGTGGAGCCGTGGCTGCGTGGTCGAGGTAGATCACGCGGGCATTGTCGCACCGCACGCACAATTGTGGCGACAGCCGCTGGGAACGCTGGGCTGAGATGTCCCACCCTGCCGCGACCCATCTCCCGTCGAACCTGCTTATGCAGGTGGGTCCCCCGCCCAACACGACCGGTTTAGGGTGGTGCCAGGACAGACGAGGTCCCATTCGTTGGAACATTGGCTCGAGCGCAGATCATGAGCCGCAAGCAAGGTGGAACAGTCGCAGCCTACAAGGAATCAGCGACGGCCACGTGTTCTACGTCACCAATCGGTAACTGCAAAAAGCGCGTGCCCTCCTCGCGGAAAGCCTCGGTGTCGCCCGTTGCGAGAAAGCGGTACTCGCCGCGATGGTCGTCGCCACGCTGCCAGCCCTTGCGCGCGAGCGTCGCTGCGATCTCTTCGGCGAGCTCCTCCGCGGCGGTGATCGTGTGGACCTCGGTGCCGAGCTCGCGTTGCAGCATGTGTCGCACCAGCGGGTAGTGCGTGCAGCCGAACACGACGACGTCGACGCCAGCCTCGCGCAGCGGCGCACAAGCGGCCTGGACCAACTCCAGCGTGCGCTCCGAATAGGGCTCGCCGCCTTGGATCGACTCGGCGAGACCTGGGCAGGCAACCTGCACAACCTCGACGCCAGCATCGAGATCGTGGATCGCCTCGACGTAGCGGTGGCTGTTGACCGTCGCCTCGGTGGCGAGCACGCCGACTTTGCGCAGGCGCGTCGCCTGCACGGCTGCGCGCGCCTCGGGCGTGATCACACCGAGGACGGGCACCGGCGACTCTTGCTGCAAGACGGGCAGCGCCGCCGCCGTTGCCGAGTTACAGGCCACGACGATCAGCTTGGCACCCCGCTCGACGAGGATGCCGGTCAGCTCGCGCCCGTAGGAGATTAGTTCGTCCTGCGAACGAGGCCCATACGGAAAGCGCCCGGTATCGCCGAGATAGACGACATCCTCGTGCGGCAACCGCACGAGCGTGGCATGCAGGACAGTCAGTCCACCCACGCCCGAGTCGAACATGCCAATCGGGGCGTTCGGGTCCATGCCAATAGGGTAGGTGACGAGGATCGCGTCGACCGTTGGTCACGATCTGGTTCAGCCGTTGCCGCGTTCATGTTTTGACGCCACGTTTCGCCTAACGTTCTTGACATGACTACGCAGCCACGCGACCTGATCGGCTATGGCCACACGCCGCCGAAAGCGAACTGGCCTGGTGGCGCGCGCGTGGCTGTCAGCTTTGTCCTCAACTATGAGGAGGGTGGCGAGCGCACGCCGTTGCTCGGCGACTCGGAGAGCGAGACCTACCTGACGGAGATCCAAGGCCCTGGAGGACCAGGTCGCGACCTCCTGACCGAGTCGATCTACGAGTTTGGTGGCCGCGTCGGCGTCTGGCGCATCCTCAACGCCTTCGAGGAGTACCAGCAGCCGTTGACGGTGTTTGCCGTCGGTAAGGCAATCGAACTCAACCCCGCCCCCGTCACCGCCGCGGCTGCCGCCGGCCACGAAGTCTGCAGCCACGGCTACCGCTGGATCGATTATCACCAGATGGATGAGGCGACCGAGCTCGACCACCTCCACCGCTGCATCAAGCTGATCACCGACGCGACCGGCGAGCGCCCCTACGGGTGGTACACCGGACGCTTTAGTTACAACACCCGCCGTCTCGCGGCCGAAGAGGGTGGCTTTCTCTACGACTCGGACGACTACTCGGACGAGCTGCCGTACTACACGCGCGTGGGCGATAAGAACCATCTCGTGGTTCCGTACACGCTCGACGCCAACGACGCGCGCTTCGCAACGCCGAACGGGTTCCGAACCGCAGACGAGTTCTCGACCTATCTGATCGACACCTTCGAGACGCTCTATCGCGAGGGCGCGACGACACCGAAGATCATGAATGTCGGTTTGCACTGTCGTATCGTCGGACGTCCAGGGCGCATCGATGGCCTGCGCCGCTTTCTCGACCACATCGCTGGCCGCGAAGACGTCTGGGTGACGCGCCGCGTCGATATTGCCCGCCACTGGATCGCCGAACACCCGCCGCAGTGACCGCAACGGTCCGCCTCGGTACGTGTGCGTGGGTGGAGAAGGGCCTGATCGCGGACTGGTATCCGCCTCATACGACGACGGCTGAGGCGCGCCTGCGGTACTACGCCGAGCACTACGACACGGTCGAGGTGGACTCGTCGTACTACGCCATCCCGGCCGAGCGCACGACCTACAACTGGGCTGAGCGCACCCCGCCCGGCTTCGTCTTCCACATCAAGGCCTTTGGTCTGATGACGGGGCACGCTGTCCGCCCCGAACAGTTACCTGTCGATCTGCGCCCTCTCGTCGACAAGGTGACGTCACGTGGCCACGTCGTCCCGTCCGACGTCCTCAGAGACCGCGTCTTTGCCCGCTTCGCGCGCTCGCTCGAGCCGCTGCGTCAGGCCGGCAAGCTCGGTGGCGTGCTCTTTCAACTGCCGCCCTCAGCGCTGCCGGGCCGCGCGTCGTGGCAACGCATCGAGCATGCCAAGGCGGCCCTTCCCGACACCGAGTTGCTGGTCGAGTTTCGCCAGCGCGATTGGCTCTCGACCGACCTGCGCGACGAGACGCTCGACAGCCTGCGCGAGCGCGACCTCACCTACGTGGCGGTCGACGCGCCGCACGTCTCGTCGAACAACGTGGTCGAGACCGTGGTTGCGGCCACCACGCAAACCGGATACGTGCGCTTCCATGGCCGCAACGCCGCGACTTGGAACCACCACGGCGATGGCGCCTCATCGCGCTTCGATCACCTCTACGCGGACGCAGAACTCGCAGAGTGGGTTGAGCCGCTGCGCAAACTCGCTCAGACCACGAGCCGCCTCTACGCGGTCTTCAATACCAACGCGGCAACCCAGGGACCCGATAACGCCGACCGTCTGCGTCAGTTGCTGCATGATGCGCAGGTACCCGTCTCGACCGCACCCGGCCCCGCCCAGGGAGAGTTGTTTCAGATCTAATGCGCCGTCTCTTTCCACTCCTCGCCCTTTTTCTCCTCGCCGGCTGTGGCGGCGCCTCGTCATCGAGTACGAGCAGTCCTCCGACCATCACGGAACCCACATCGACGAGTTCCAATCCTGCTGCGACCGCCGATGTCTTCCCCGCCAAGAACGCCGAGCGCGCGACGGTTGTCCTGTACCACGGCTGGACCGACATCGAGCCCGACGACTATCTTCCGTGGATCGAGCACCTCAACAGCGAGGGCGTGGCCGTGATCTTTCCCCGCTACCAGCGCAGCGTCGTCTCCTCGCCCGCAGAGATGCTTGTCGATGCGGAGACCGCCACCCGTGACGGCCTCGACAAGGCACCACCAGTCGGTCCCGTCATCGCCGTCGGCTATTCGCTGGGTGGCGGCTACTCCGTCGTCTACGGCGCCAATGCTGCGGCCTGGAACGTACCCGCGCCCGCGGCGATCTACGCGATCTTCCCGGCCAAGCCGCCGGTCGTACCCGAACCATTCGGCACGGTGCCCCCAAAGACGCCCGTGACGATGCTCGTGGGCGATCGCGACGCCGTTGTTGGCGACTCCGGCGCAACCGCATTGGCAACTGCGATCGAGCCGCACACCGCGACGATCCGCACCCTCTCATCGACCTCCGAGATCGCCTTCGAGCACCTGTCACCAAAGCGCACCGACAGCGCCGCTCAGCGCGCATTCTGGCTCCCACTCGATCGGCTCATCGACAGACTCACGGGCCCATAACTCCGTCACGAGAATTTCTCAAAACAGGCCGTCAGGTCTGCGCCGAACGAAGTAGAGTTCAGACCGTGCAGACGCTGCTCCCCACCCTCGCCATCAATTCGCTGCGCGCTGCGCGCAGCGGACTCGACACCCAGCGGGCGGCTGACCTGTTTCTCCCCACCGGTACGCCGCGGGCAACTGTCGCATTTTTGCATGGTTGGAGTGACCGCTCGCCGAGTAACTATCTCGCCTGGATCCAGCACCTGACGGACTCCGGCGTGGCCGTCGTGTTTCCGCGCTACCAGACCAGCCTCCGCGCCAGCCGGAAGCAGATGCTTGAGAGCGCGGAGTCGAGCCTGCGCGAAGGCCTTGCAGAACTCAGCGACGATTGTGGTCCACTGATCCTCGCTGGCTACAGCTTTGGAGCCGGAATCTGCGTGGTCGCCGCCGCCGAGTCGGAGGCGTGGGAGATACCGGCTCCAGCAGCCATCTATGGCGTGTTTCCCTACTTCGTACGAGGACGCAATCCCGACCCGCTCGTGCTCTTACCGTCGATCACGGTCGACCTTGTCGTCGGTGACCGCGATCAGGTTGTCGGCAGCCGTGGTGCCAAGGAGATCGCACGAAGCATCGCACCGCACCCCTCCACGCTCGAGATTCTGCGCTCGACACGCTCAATGTCCTTCGGCCACTTTTCCGTTCTCCAAACGTCGAGGATCGCCCGGCGCGTCTTCTGGCGGCCGCTCGACGAGATCGTGGACCGACTTGCTCCTGTCTGACCCAACAACAGCCAAGCACTCCTACCATTCGACCATGTTCGCAACGTGACCCACTCCCGCATTCGAGGATCCTATGACGCTCTCTGCTGATATTGACGCCAAGCTCCAGGCCTACGCCCACCCCGCTCGGCTCGTGACGACCCAGTGGCTCGAGGACAACCTGGGCGCGCCCGGTCTCGTCGTTTTGGAGTCGAACGAGGACGTCCTGCTCTTCCACACGGGCCACATCCCAGGTGCCCAGAAGATCGATTGGCATCTCGACCTCAACGACCCGACGACGCGGGATTACATCAGCCCCGAGGGCTTTGCTGCGATGTGTGCGGCGCGCGGCATTTCGCGCGACACGACGGTCGTCATCTACGGCGATAACTTCAACTGGTGGGCCTCGTATGCCCTCTGGGTCTTCAGCCTGTTCGGCCATGAGGATGTCCGCCTCGTCGATGGTGGTCGTGCGAAGTGGGTTGCCGAGGGTCGCGCGATGACGACCGACGTTGAGCCTGTCACGCAGAGCGAGTATCCGATCGTGCCGCGCGATGACGCCACGATCCGTGCCTTTAAAGAGGACGTCCTCGCCCACATTGGCACTGGTCCACTGGTCGACGTGCGCTCGCCTGGCGAGTTTTCCGGCGAGCTACTGCACATGCCGGACTACCCACAAGAGGGCGCACAGCGCGGTGGCCACGTGCCAACTGCGAAGAGCGTGCCTTGGAAGCGGGCAGCTAATGACGACGGCTCGTTTAAGAGCGCCGACGAGCTGCGCGCGATCTACGGCGACGAGCAGGGTCTGCAGGACGGCGACGAGGTAATTACGTACTGCCGCATTGGCGAGCGGTCGAGCCACACCTGGTTCGTCCTCACCCACCTGCTCGGCTTCGAGCACGTCCGCAACTACGACGGCTCGTGGGTCGAGTGGGGCAACGCCGTGCGCGTGCCGATCGAGAAGCCCAGCGCCTAGACCCGGTGAGCACTACTCTCCCTCCCCGTCTGCAAGCGATCGTCGACGAGTTCGCCGAGGTCGATCGCACCGAGCGACTCGACCTGCTGCTCGAATACTCGCGCGATCTGCCGGACCTCCCCGAGCGCCTGCAGGGTGTAGAGCTCGAGCGTGTCCACGAATGTCAGACGCCGCTGTTCGTTCAGTCCGAGCTCGAAGGCGATGCCGTGCACCTCTTCTTTGCCGCACCGGACGAGGCACCGACGTCGAAGGGCTTCGCCGGCATCATCCACGCTGGCCTCGATGGCTGCACGGTTGACGAGATCCTGTCGACCCCATCCGACTTTGCCTCCGGGATGGGTCTTGCCGATGTTGTGTCGCCCCTACGGATGCGCAGCGTCGGTGCGATCCTCGCGCGTGTCAAGCGTCAGCTGATGGAGCGCACCACCAGTTAGCAGTCGCTTGTAGCATCCGGAGACCAACGTCCCTGAGGTGTACCGACTTATGAGCGCTATCGCAACGAAGATCCTGCCGAACTACATCAACGGTGGCTGGGTGCCGTCGACCAGCTCCGAGCTGCTCGACATCACCAACCCCGCCACGGGCGAGGTTTTGGCACAGGTTCCACTGTCGGGCGCCAACGATGTCGACGCCGCAGTCCAGGCTGCCCGCGCCGCCTTCCCCGCCTGGAAGGCCACGAGCACGATTGAGCGCGCTCGCTGGCTGTTCGGCTTCCGCGAGCAGCTCGTGCAGCGCGCCGACGAGATCGCCGCAACCGCGACGAGCGAGATGGGCAAGACGTACCCCGATGCACAGGCCGAGGTCGGCCGCATGATCGAGATGGTCGAGTGCGCCACCGCGATCCCAACGACGATGCAGGGACGCATCCTCGAAGGCGTTGCGACGAAGGTTGATACCGAGACGATTCGTCAGCCCGTTGGTGTCTGCGCCGCGATCACGCCATTCAACTTTCCGGCGATGGTGCCGATGTGGTTCTTGCCGTTCGCGATTGCCTGCGGCAACACGTTCATCCTGAAGCCGTCGGAGCAGGTGCCGATGACGCAGCAGATCGTGTTCGAGATCATCCACGAGCTCGGTCTCCCCGACGGTGTCGTCAACCTCGTCAACGGCTCGCGCGACGTCGTCAATGGCATCCTCGACCACCCGGGCATCGACGCCGTGTCGTTCGTCGGCTCGGCCTCGACTGCTGCCTACATCTACGAGCGCGCAGCTGCCAACAAGAAGCGCGTCCAGGCGCTCGGTGGCGCCAAGAACTCGATGCTGGTGATGCCCGACGCGATCATGGACAAGACGGCCGACAACATCATCGGTAGCGCCTTCGGTGCCGCGGGTCAGCGTTGTATGGCCGGCTCGATCATCGTCGCCGTTGGTGGCGCATGGAAGGACCTCCAGAAGGAGCTGCTCCCCCGCACCCAGGCTCTGACCGTCGGTGACGGTATGACGAAGGGCACGAGCGTTGGCCCCGTCGTCTCGTGTGATGCGCGCGATCGCATCCGCGGCATGATCGACAACGCCCTCGCCGCTGGCGCCACGCTGGCTGTCGATGGACGCCAGACCGGCCTCTCCGAAGAAGGTGCATTCGTCGGCCCAACGATCGTCGAAGGCGTCACCGCTGACATGGAGATTGCCCGCGATGAGGTCTTCGGACCCGTCCTCAGCGTGATCGAGGTCGACACCCTGGCCGACGCGATCGCGTTCGTTAATGGCTCGCGCTACGGCAACGGCACGTCGATCTTTACCGAGTCGGGTGCGGCCGTCCGCCGCTACCGCCACGAGGTCGAGGTCGGCATGATCGGCGTCAACGTCGGCGTCGCCGCCCCCGTCGCGTTCTTTCCCTTCTCGGGCTGGAAGGACTCGTTCCTCGGCGACCTACACGCACATGGCACCGATGGCGTCGACTTCTACACCCGCAAGAAGACGGTCACGACGCGCTGGTTCGCTGACGGCGAATCGGGCAAGTACTTCGTCGAGCAGGGCGACTAGGCAGCGTTGTCCGTTGTCCTGATCACCGGCGCATCGAGCGGGATCGGCCTGGCCGCTGCCCGCATCATGTCGGCGGCTGGCGATCAGGTCGTTGGCATCTCGCGTTCTGGTCGCGAGGGCACGCTTCAGGCAGACCTGAGCACAGAAGAGGGCTGCCAGCAGGCAATTGACCTTGCGCGCGAGCGTGGACCGATCCGCGCACTCGTGTTGTCCGCCGGCGTCGGTTCATCGCTCGAAAAATCGATTGGTGAGCAGCCCACCGAGGTCTGGCGTGAGACCATGGCGCTCAATCTCGACGCACCCTTCCATCTGATCAGGATGGCGTGGCCCGACCTACAGGCCGCCGGCGACGGGCGAATTGTTCTGATTTCCTCGACCGCCGCCACCATGGGCGCACCCGCCTTCTCCGCCTACAGCGCCTCCAAGGCTGGACTCCTCGGCATGATGCGCTCGGTCGCGCAAGACGGCGCGCCACACGGCATCACCTGCAACTCGCTATTGCCCGGCTGGGTGCGATCAGAGATGACCGAACTGTCTGCCGCCCACGATGCAGAGCAGATGGGGATCTCGGTTGCTGAGGTCTGGAAGCAGCGCGAGGCAAGTTACGCGGCTGGTCGGACCGTCGAGCCCGACGAGGTCGGTAACGCGATCGCCTTCTTTTGCTCCAAGCAGAGCAGCGGTATCTCCGGCGAAGAGATTCGTGTCGCGCTCGGCGGCGCCTGGTAGTTCTCGCCTACGTCAACGAACGGTCGAGCGGCGGTAGATTCAGCGCTTTGGGCGACGTTAATCGCCGATGCTATAGTCGCGTATGCGGTTTGAACCTTTGAGGGACGGGACCCGCGTGCGCATCTTCATTGAGCACAGTCAACGCCGTCCCGATGTCGGAATGCGCGAGTACCACAACGTCGCTGGCGGTGAGACTCTGTGACTCAACGCATCCGGAGAAATGGCGGATGGGTCGAGGAGGAATCGGCATGCGCTGCGCCCGACTCCATGGGATAGGCGATCTCCGTGTGGAGATCCTGCCCGATCCCGTTCCCGCTCGTGACGAGGTACTTGTTGAGATCGAGGCCTGTGGTATCTGCCCAACCGATCTCCGGAAGTACCTGATCGGCACGTCGGACGGCTACCCCCTCAACCCAGGACACGAATGGCTCGGGCACATTGTCGCCGTCGGCGACGATGCGTCTGCAACGTGGGCCGAGGGTGATCGCGTCTACGGCGACACCTACGCCGGATACGCGGATCAAGCTGTCATCGCCATCGCCGGCAATCCGTGGTCAATCGGACCATTTCGTGTTTCAGAAGGCGTATCCGCAGTACGCGCTTCGTTCCTCGAGCCGCTCGCCGACTGTGTGCATGCGGTCCGAGATCAGGGCCGAGTCGAGCCAGGCCAGCATGTGACCGTGATCGGTGCCGGTCAGATGGGTCTTCAACTCGTCGCCGCCGCCGCCGATGCGGGCGCCGTTGTGACGTGCGTCGAGACCGATCCCGATCGACTGGTACGGGCACCAAGTTTTGGTGCCGTGAACTGCTTGGCTGATCTGGACGATGCCGAGCCTACCGACTGCGTCATCCTCTCAATCGGCATCGCCAAACTCGTCCCGCGCTGTGTCGATCTCTGCCTGCCTGGAGGGCGCATTGTCCTCTTCGCTGGATTCGGCGACCAACCACGTGTCGAGCTCGACATGAACGCGATCCACTACCGAGAACTGGCGATTGTAGGTTCTGAATGGGTTGGAACTCCGCCCCATGTTCATCCCGAGCGTTACGCAGACGCCTTGCGCATGATCGAGGCAGGACTCCCAGTCGAAACGCTCGTCGCGCGAGAGGTAGGCCTTGATGACGTTGAGGATGTTTATCGAGCAATGCAATCACGCGAACTCATGAAAGCGATACTTCGACCATGACACTGCTTGAAGAAGATGGCCGCCTGCTGATCATTGCTCTCGACCACGGGCTGTACTCGTGGCCAAACCCGGGCCTTGAAGATCGACGTGCGGTGATCGAGGCATCTGTGGCCGGAGGAGCTGATGCGCTCATCGCGTCCTACGGAACCATTCGCGATCTGCGCGATGCATTCGGATCGGCGAAACCGATCCTCAAATTGGACACTACGGTTCTCTCGATTGGGTCCTATCAGGATGCTCCGTACCGCCTCGCGTGGACGGTCGACGATGCACAACGTATTGGGGCTGCAGCCGTCCTCACCTACGTGCAGGTTGGGTCACCGAACGAACTGGATGACCTCCAAGCCGCAGGACGCATTGCCGCCGAGGCTGACCGCGCGGGCCTCCCATACGTGTGCGAAATCATGCCAGTAGGCGATGCCACACCTGCTGCGATTGCGGCCTGCGTGCGAGCCGGCGCAGAACTCGGTGCACATCTCGTGAAGACCACAATCCCAATCCCTGCGTCGGGCCTCGACGAATGCAACGCACAAGGAGTGCCGATCGTGCTCGCTGGAGGCGATCTTTCGGGTAATCAGGATGCGTTGTTTGCGACGGTCGAGGATTGTCTTGCTCACGGCGCTTCTGGCGTCGCGTTCGGCCGAAATGCATGGGGTTCCGGTGATCTCATCGGCACCGTCCGGCGCTTGCGCGGACTCATCCACCCATGACGCGAGCGCTTGGGCTCGATTTCGGACTCTCTGGTGTACGCACGGCGGTCGTCGACGATCAAGAGGGCGTCATCGCGACGGGTCGCGCTGGTGATCCTGTTCGCATCGAAGGTGGACGAGCCGAGTACGACCCTGAGTCCGCATGGTTATCGATGTGCGCTGCAATTGACCAATTGGGCGAAGCAGCAGATACCGTCGACGTGATCGGTATCGGCGCACTTGGGCCAACGCCCTTCCTCGTTGATTCGTTCGCAACTCCGCTTACGCCTGGGCTGTGTTTCTCATTCGACACCCGTGCAAACGATGAGCGACGCGCTATCGACCCCATGTTGAGTCACGATCACGCGCTCGCAAAAGTGCTCTGGCTGAACGAAAGAACACCCGGCGCTGCGTTTGCAGTCGATATGGCTTCGTGGGTTGGTTGGCGCCTCACGGGCGAGCCCAAGATGGATGCAATTACACGCCTGCAGTACGTCCACGCAGGAACGGAATGTCCTGTACCGCTACCGCCGTCGATTGATCCGCTGGCAGTCATCGGCCCACTGACCGCAGACATCGGTGTGCCGACAGGAGTCCCCGTTGTGGCGGGGACGCTCGACTCGTATGTCGACGTGGTTGCCGCCGGCTGCACCCGGGTTGGCGACGGCTGCGTGATCCTCGGCTCGACGCTGATCATCTATGGCGTCGTGCCAGTGCCCGTCGCGGTTCCTGGTCTTGAGTTGCAGCCGTATCCAGGCGACGGCTACCTGCTCGGAGGCTCGACGGCGAACGGCGGCAACGTCCTCGCGTGGGCACATTCGCTCCTCGGTACCGATGTCGCAGCCGACGCCTCGGGCGTTGAGATGCTTCCGTATCTGACAGGCGAGCGGACACCTGTCCGCACAGTCGATGCGCAGGGTGCGATTACTGGTCTTTCGCTGACGACTACAGGCCCACAGATTGTGCGCGCCGTCGTTGATGCGCTCGGCCTGGCCACGCTTGACCACTCAGATCTGATCGAGTCAGTCGCCCACATTGATCGCTGGATTGTCACGGGTGGTGGTGTCCAAAGCGACGCCTGGCTGCAAGTTACGGCCGACGCTCTTGGTCAGCCACTTGAGGTAGCCCCGCTCGCAGGTGGCGGCTCCGGACCCGCCCTGTTTGCGCTGCACGCCCTAGGTGTTGTGCCGTCTTTCCCGGCGACGCGGACCGCCGAGCCCGATCCGACCTCAACTGAGCGCCTCCGTGCGGCGCTTGGCAGCTATCGAGAAAGAACCCGAAGCGTGGAGTCAGCACCGTGAGCGTCGCACTCATCACCGGCGCATCTAGCGGCATTGGACTCGCCACAACACGCCTTCTTGCGCTTCAGGGACTAACGGTCGTCGGCGTTTCTCGCTCCGGTCGAGAGGGGACACTACCGATCGACGTCTCGACGGAACGTGGTTGCGATGAGGCAGTGCACGCAGCCAGAAGTGAAGGTCAATTGACACGACTCGTACTTGCGGCCGGCGTCGGCTCGTACATGGAGACTGATATCGGCACACAGACGACAGAGAGCTGGAGGACAAGCATGGCTATCCATTTGGACAGCCCGTTCTTCACCATCCGTGCGGCCTGGCCCGACCTGAAAGAACACGGTGGTCGAATTGTGCTCGTCTCGTCCACCGCTGCCACGAGTGGCGCGCCAGCGAACTCGGCCTACAGTGCGGCGAAGGCAGGAATCCTCGGGATGATGCGATCGATTGCACAGGATGGTGCCCCGTACGGCATCACCTGCAACGCAGTCCTACCGGGATGGGTTCGCTCAGAAATGTCGGAGGCGCACGCGGCTGTCGATGCGGAACGGCTCGGAGTAAGCGTGGACCAAATCTGGGCGGAGCGCGCCGCAGAGTATGCAGTGGGCCGTGTCGTCGAGGCAGATGAAGTCGCAGCCGCAATCGCCTTCTTCTGCTCCGAGCAGAGCAGCGGGATCTCCGGCGAAGAGGTTCGTGTAGCGCTCGGCGGCGCCTGGTAGTTCTCGCCTACGGGTAGACGATCACCGAGCGAATCGCCTCGCCCCGCCGAATTGCGTCGAACGCGTCGTTGATGTCGTCGAGTGCGATCCGCTGCACGATCGAATCCATCCGTAGCTCGCCCGATCGGTAGAGGTCGATCAAGATCGAGAAGTCGCGCTCTGGCACGACACCGCCGTACCACGAGCCTCGAATCGAGCGGTCGGTCAGCGTCAGATCCAGTGGCGTAATCGGCACGGTTGCACCGACTGGAGCCATCCCGATCAGCAGCGCCTGCCCACCGGGCGCCACGAGAGAGATGGCCGTCTCGATCGTGTCGGTTCGACCAATGGCCTCGAAGACGTGGTCGACTCCTTCTGGCAAGACGGCGGCCGGATCGACCTCCGCGGAGTTGATCACCTCAGTCGCTCCGAGCTCCTGCGCGAGAGCCAACTTTTCGGGAACACGATCGATCGCAATAATGCGGCCAGCACCAGCAATCCGGGCACCCTGCACCACATTGAGCCCCACACCGCCACAGCCAACAACCGCCACGCTATCGCCCGGTTGAACCTTGGCGCTGTTGCGCACGGCACCCACTCCTGTCATGACGGCACAGCCAAAGAGGCAGAGCTCAACAAGATCAAGGGATGGGTCAACACGGATACAGGTCTGGGCAGCGACGACGGTGCGCTCGGCAAAACTCGACGCCGTGCAGTGATGGATCGTGCCGGCAGCACCTGAGAAGCGACTCGTGCCGTCCATCATCATGCCGCCATCCGACCAGGCCTGTCCCTCGCAGATATTTGGTCGACCCCGCAGGCACTGACGACACGTGCCGCAGTAGGGAAGCCACGTAAGAATCACATGATCGCCGGGCACAACGTTGGTCACACCGGGACCGACGGCCTCGACGATGCCCGCCCCTTCGTGACCGAAGATCGCTGGCAACGGCCACGGGAAAGAGCCATTGAGCGTGTGTAGATCCGAGTGGCAGACGCCAGACGCCACCAATCGAATCGAGACCTCGCCGGCACGTGGCTCACCGAGCTCGACCTCTTCGATGATCAGAGGGGCATCAACTTCGTAGAGAACCGCGGCGCGTGTCATGTCGCTGAGGGTAACGCACGCCCGTGGCAACCTTCAACTACGCGCGTGCTAGTCGGTGACTCAAGGGGCGTAGCGCCGCCTCAAGATCTCGATAGACGCCATAGCCAAGTTCCATGGCCGCGTGAGCCGAGGCATCGGGCTCGATTGGTGTACCAAGGCGCACGAACCGGTCGACATCGGTCCATTGCTCAATCAATCCCACGCCGATTGCAGCGGCTACCGCCGCGCCTAGTGATCCGCCTGGATGGTCGACCACGGGCGTGAGGGGCAGATTGAGCGCGTCGGCAACGACCTGCTTCCAGAGCGCAGAGTTTGCCCCACCGTTGGTAACGCGAATCTCATTCACGGACACACCGAGCTCGTTGAGGATGTCGAGATGATGCCGCAACCCGTATCCCGTGCTCTCGAGGCAGGCTCGAAAAAGGTGTGCCTGCGTATGACCAAGGTGCAGTCCCACGAATGCCCCTCGCGCTTCGGGATCATGAATCGGACTCTTCTCGCCGAGGAAATAGGGGAGACAGATCACGCCATCCGAGCCGGCCGCGATCGCCGCGCCAGCGTTATCGAGGTCGCGGAAGTCGCTGCCCCCGGCAAGCTGCTGCTGGAACCAACGCAAGAGCGATCCACTCGTCGCCATACAGCCATTGGGTATCCATAGTTCTGGGATCGGGTGACGATCGAGATACAGACGCCAGTCCGTAAGGGGCGTTGACGAGACAGCGAGCAGGTCGCCAGAGCTACCCAGCTTGACGAGAGCCTGCCCCGGCGCGGAGACACCTGCGCTGTAAGCCGACATCACGTGATCGGCACCACCCACGATCAGTGGCGTTCCAACCGCCAGCCCTGTTGCCTCGGCAGCCGAAGCCGAAAGCACACCGACAACGGAACCGGGACGTTGAATCGGTGGAAGCAACGCACCGTCGATCCCAGCCGCTTCCAATACCTCGGCGCAGACGCTGCCATCAAGATCGAAAAGGCCGCTCTCGATCGCCCAATTGTCCTCAACGTGCGGTTCAGCACCGAGCGCACGCAACAGCCAGTCGTACGATCCACCCACAGACGCCACGTGTTCCCACACCCCTGGCTCGTGGCGCTGCAACCACAGCAGTGTCGGCGCCACAGACTGTTGCGTCAGCGCAGAACCTGTGCGGCGGAGCAGGTC
>CAMAWJ010000005.1 GCA_945861955.1 Bifidobacterium breve | reverse complement strand
CCAAGGTCGGGCATTTTGATTTGGAGCAGGTCGACGGCTTTGGCAGCGACAAACTGCGCCACGTCGGCATCGGAATTGCAAAACTCGTCCGCAACCAGCGCGACAGAGACACCGCGCTCACGCAGCGTGGAACGCAGGTGCGCGAGCAGCTCGACCGTCTCAGCGACGTCGACGCCGTAACACGGCGACTCAACGGCGAGGTCGAGACCTCCCGCCGCTGTCTCCGCGGCAGCGAGGAACGTCGCCATGCGATCGACGTCGAGCGAGACGACCTGTCCGAGCATGCCGTAGACGTCGAGGTGTAGAGACGGGCGATAGCCGGCCGGCCCTAACTCGTCGACACGTCGACGCAACCACGCCACGTAGTCCAGAAACCGCTGTCCATCGTGCCCAAACGAATCCAGCGAGTTGAACAGGCCATGCGGCAGGACGTCGACAGCCCGCAGGATCATCCGGTCCGCGTTTAGCTCGCGCTCGTCACCGGACTGCGCATAGACCGGCAACAGCTCTGGCTCGGTGAGACCCGTAAGCTGCGCAAGAATCCGCAGCGGGCTGCTCCCCGCCTCGGCAGCAGTGGCATTAAGCAGCGCCTGACTGATGCCATAGCGAACGGCGGTATGGAGCGGGCGACCGTCGAACCGCAGTTCCTCAATCAGCTGACACCCACCAGCAAAGTCGAACTCCCCCGCACGCTGCAGAGCCAGCGCCGCAAAATCGACCTCAACTCCGAGCACGGCTGGATCGACCGGGGCATCGCGGCCACCGACGCCCGCGTATTGCACCGAGACAGCATCGCCCCAACCGACCGCGCCGGCAGCAGTCTCGACGCGTAGCAACATGGCTCGCGACGGACTGCGGACTGCGCTGTGGCCGGGCGTGATCGGCTCGCCAAGGTACGTGAAACCATCGTGCTTGGCTCCCGCCCGGATCGCCATCAGATCATCTGCATAGAACGCGGCCTCGCCCGGGACCGCGTCAAGCCAAGCAAGAGCAGGCATCGCTCAGCCCTCGAGCGCGAGCTCGAGCATGCGCTCCATCTCGTCGAGACCCTTACCCCACGTCGCCGCGTCGGCAAGATCGATCCCGAACGCACCAAGCTGCTCGCCCGGCGACTTGCTGCCACCCGTTGCCAGGAAGTCGAGGTACGGACCGACGAAGGCGTCGCCGTCCTCGCGATAGAGCGCGTAGAGCGTGAGGCTCGCGAGGTGTGCAAACGCGTAGGCGTAGGTGTAGAACCGCGTGTTGATGAAGTGTGGGATGTAGGACCAGCCACGACGGTACCCCTCTGGCAGCTCCATCGAATCCCCGTAGTACGCCTTGTTGCGGGCAATCCAAAACTCGGCAAGGCGGTCCTTCGTGAGTGCCTGCCCCTCGCTGCGAGCGCCGTAGGCATCCTGCTCGTAGCGCACCATCATCGTCTGGCGGAAGACCGTCGCAAACCCCGACTCGAGCTCCTGGCGAATCAAAGCCATCCGGGTCGCCGCGTCGGGCTCTTCGGCCAGCATGCGATCAAACACCAACAGTTCGGCGAAGGTGCTTGGCACCTCGCAGAGCGCCAGCGGAGCGTGCATCGACAGTGCCGTCTGACGCTCGCTCGACAGGGCAAAGTGCATGCCGTGGCCGAGCTCGTGCGCGACGGTCATTAGGTCGCGCAGCGTGTCGGTGTGATTGAGCATGATGAACGGCTGTGCGTCCTGAGCAACCGATGCGCAAAAGGCTCCTCCACGCTTGCCTTGGCGCGGCTCGGCATCGACCCGCTGCTCGTCAAAGACGCTCTTGGAGACACGCAGGATCTCGGGGGAGAAGCGCCCGAACGCATCCTCCACGATCCCACAGGCCTCGACGTACGGCATCGCACGCCCTTCGCCAAGCGGCGCGTACTGATCGGCGAGGTGCAGCTTCTCGAGCCCCATCAGTTCGGCTTTCTTCGTAAACCAGCGTTGCGCCATGCCATAGCGCGACTCAATGGCCTCCATCATCGCGTCTACCCATGAAGGCTCGAGCTCGTTCGAAAGGTGCCGCGGTGCGATCGGCGAGTCGTAGCCGCGCAGCCGATCCATCGTGAGGCGATCCGCGACAATGCTGTCGTAGCAGGTCGAAAGTACGTCGCCGTGGGGCTCGAGCGCCACGTACAAGGTCTCGAGAGCAGCCAACCGCACTGGGCGATTGGTGGTGTGGACGTACGACAGCAGCTCGTCCACGGTCTTCTCTGTCTCACCGGTCCCGTCATCAAACGGTGCGCGGATGTTCGAGACGGTTTGAGCAAAAAGGTTCTGCCAAGCAGACACGACCGGCTCGCGCTCGGACAGCATGCGCTCCTGATCATCTGGCAACACGTGCGGACGGAAGCGACGCTCCGACGATAGATGATGGCGATTGGCTGCCAACTCCGGGGCGTCGATCAACGGCTGAGCAACTGCGTCGTCTACGGCAATCCACTCGAGATCGAAGAAGCGCAACGCATTGCCCGCGCGCACCATGCCCTGATCGACGACCGTCTCAAAATCGCGCGCCTCGTCGTCGTTGACGTCGACGCTACGACGCAGACCGACGTACGACCGCACCCGATGCAGTGCATTGCTGATCTCGGCCAACTCGGCCAGGGCAGCAGCAAGCGCCGTCGCGTCAAGCGTTGCGACGGTACCGCGATAGGTGGCGTCGAAGGCCTCCGCTGCAGCAATCGTCTCGTTCAACAACTGCTGAGCAGCGGCAACGTCGGAGCAGATCAACGAGAGGTCCCAGTGGACACCCGCTGCGTTTGGTCCGGATGGCGTGAGAGCGGTCATGAACGAAGTGTTATCGATCGAGCCCGGCGAGTCGACGCTGCGCCAGCAGAAGTGCCAAGCAACTCGTCGCCGCCAAGATCTCGCCGCCAATCATCGCGATCGCGTCCGCTAACGGCATCGTGATGGGCAGTGTCGGCTCGTGTTGCGCAGCGGTTGAATCGGGAATGCAATTGCGCGCCAAAAAGATGTAGCCACGCTCGTTCATGCGACCGGGACTCGTACAGAACTCTCCCAACGGTTCGATTTCGTCCGACCGGAGGAGCGTCTCCTCACCGAGCTCGCGGCGCGCACAGTCGAGCGGCTCCTCGTCCGCATCGAGCGCACCTGCTGGCACCTCGAGGGTCTCGAGGCCCATCGCGTAGCGATACTGGCGCACGAGCACAACGTTGCCATTCGGAAGTAACGGAACAACTTTTGCAAATCCTGGCGAGAGAATCAGCGGAAATTGATAGTCGCGGCCCTCTGGTGTGCGAACGTCGTGTTCCTCAATGCGGACTACACCATCATGGAGTACACGCCTGCCGAGGGTCTGCCACGCGTTGGGTCCCTGTTGTTCCACCTCGGCACTATAGGGCTGAATCAAGAGCAGGTAGAGTTGCACTTGGATGCGTGTCCGCCCTGCTCTGGTCGTCCTCGCGGCAATCGTGGTTGCCGTCGTCGCGGGCTCCTCGCTCCTTCACCAAACCACGAACTCATCGGCAGCACCCGCAGCTGCGACGACGCAAGCCGACGCCACGACAATTGCCGAGCCAGTCAAGGACGTGCCACTGCTGACGCTGCCCGACCCCTTGCCAACACGCACCGTGCGCGTACCGATCCTGATGTACCACCGCATCGCAGTCCTCGCCGGCGACGAGCCAGCAGTGACCATTGATCTGACGGTCGACCCCGGTGAGTTTGCGCTTGAGATGCAGTGGCTGCAGGACAACGGCTACACCTCGATTACCCAGATGCAGCTGTATAGAGCGCTCGAAGAGGGCAAGCCGTTGCCGGACAAGCCGGTGATGATTACCTTCGATGATGGCTACCGCGGCATCGCCACGATCGCGGCGCCGATCATGACCCGTGCTGGCATGGTCGGCACGGCGTACGTCATCACCAATCGCATCGCGAACCTCAAGAAGACCGCCCCCACGTGGATGACGTGGTCGCAGCTACGAACCCTCGAGCAGCGCGGTTGGGATATCGGCTCACACTCCGTTTCACACACAGAGATTCCATCCATGACTCCCAAGGCGGCCCTGAAGACGCTGCGCGCCTCTCGCTTCACGCTGGAGAAGCGCCTTGGCCACCCGGTTCAATGGTTCTGTTATCCGGCGGGCTCTGTCGACCCAGCATCCGTCGAATTGGTCAAGCAAGCGGGCTACGTGTTAGCCACGACGACCAAGTCGGGGGACGTACACTCTGCCGCAGATCCCCTGCAGCTGAGCCGAATCCGAATCTCAAACAGCACCGGCGTGCGCGGTCTCGCAGCCGCGCTGTCTTCCTAACGCTGCGGCTCTGCGAAGACATCGAGGCTCGACACGCCAACGCGCGTCGCGCCAGCCGCAATCAGCTCCGCCACCTCGTCCATGCCCCGCACGGCACGGACGGCCTTGACACCGACACCAGCGCCGACCTCTTCGCGCAGCAGCTCAACATCCAAGGCACCCTCAGGTTCGGGCACGAGCCCCGAGGAAGTCACGATCATGTCCGCCTGGGCTGCCACCACCGCACGCACGAGTAGGCGCAACGTTCGATCGTCAAACACCCCGGTCTCGACAACGGCTCGTACGAGTACCTCGGCTCGAACTTCTCGGGCCTCGGCGATACAGCGAGTGAGTTCATCGCGAACATGATTCGGATCGCCAGACGAAAAAGCCGCGAGATCGACCACGATCTCGAGCTCGTGCGCACCATCCTCAAGTGCCCTCCGCCCTGCAAGCGCCTTGATCGAGGGCAGATCTGTCCCGAACGGATGCGAGATCAACGCGACGAGTTTGACGTCGGAGCCCACGAGTGCGGCACTCGCTGTCGCCACATGCGTCGGTGGCACGCAGACTGCTGCCACGTGCGCCTGCATTGCCGCCTCGCAGAAGGCCGCGCACTGACCCGCCGTTAGACGCGGCCGCAGCAGCATCAGTTCGATCGATTTAGCCACATCACCGGTTCGTCGTGCCATCCTTAGAGCGTACCCGCCCAACGTGACCCCGGTCGCTCCATCACACTCGTAACTCGTCTACTATGCGGAGTCCACGAAATGAATGACTTCCGCGACCAGAAGCGTTACGACGCGCACCAAGAGGCGATGCGCAACTCGCGCCGAGCCAAACAGCGCGCGAGCGCGCGAGCGATTCAGCGCAAGCGACGCATGATGTTGATCGCGGTGCTGTTGCTGCCCGTCGCAATCGCAGCGTTCGCATTCACGTGGAGTCGCAGTGGTGAGACACCCAAGCAGGCTCCCCCCGTGACCGAAGCCTTGCCGGAACAGTCGGCGGCCGAGCAATCCGTTGGTGGGCGGATCGCCATGCCGAATCACGTTCGCGGTGTCCATGTCACGAGCTACGGCGTCGCCGAGCCCACCATGTTCGAGCCGATCATGGAACTCGCCGACCCAAAGCTTGGGATGAACGCGATTCAGATCGACATCAAGGATGAGCGCGGCGAGGTTGCCTTCAGCACACCAATCCCGACGGCCAAAAAGGCTGGCGCGCACATGAATATCTACGATCCAGTCAAGGTGCTTCGACGAGCCCACGAAGCCGGTCTCTACGTGATCGGCCGCATCGTTGTGTTCCAGGATGGCTACGCCCCTGTCGCGGATCCGTCCACCGCAGTCCGCTCTCGTCGTGGTGGTCTCTGGAAAAACGAGCTTGGCATCACGTGGGCTGACCCCACCAATGAGGCCTCATGGGAATACCCGATCCAGTTGGCAACGTATGCCGCCGAACTGGGCTTTGACGAAATCATGTTTGACTACGTTCGCTATCCCACCGACGGCGATGCTGCAGACATGGTCTTTCACGATCCAGGTCGTAATCGCGACAACACCATCACCTCGTTTCTGAAGAAGGCATCGGGATCGCTCAAGCCACTCGGCGTTCATGTGTCTGCTGCCATGTTCGGACTCGCGGCGACCGGCGAGCTCGGCATTGGTCAGAAGCCTGGTCAATTGAGGAACACCCTCGACGCCATCTATCCGATGGTTTATCCGTCGCACTTCACCGATGGCCAGTTTGGCATCAGCAAGCCTGGTGATACGCCTGGGCCCACGGTGGCCGCAGCGCTCTCCGACTGGCGCCGCCGCACGAATGGCGGCACGGTTCAGATCCGCCCCTGGCTCCAAGACTTCACGCTTGGCGGCATCAACTACGGTCTACCACAGGTGCTGGAGCAGATCGACGCTGCCGACCGCACAGGAGTGGGCGGCTGGCTGCTCTGGAATGCTCAGTGCACGTACACGCCAGGTGCCTTCGCTGGCACCCACGGCCAGCCGTAGCGCTACGGGCCGAGGCGGTCGAGCAGCGCAGGATCGTCGCGCCAGCCGCTCTGCGATCGCACGCGCAGATCGAGCATCACCTTGGCACCGATGATCCGTTCGATGTTTGGGCGCGCCGACGTGCCGATGGCACGAATCATCGAGCCGCCGGCACCAATCACGATGCCCTGCTGCGACTTGGAATCCACGTAGATCGTCGCCTCAATGCGCGCCGCCCGCTTCTTCGTCGGCGCCTCGTACTCCTCGACGACCACGGTCAACGCGTGTGGCACCTCGTCGCGCAACCGGCGCAGGGCCTGCTCTCGGATCAGTTCGGCAATCTGAAGCCGCACGGGATCGGACGACTTGGCGTCGTCGGGAAACAAGGCGGGGCCCTCTGGCGCTAAGCGGACGAGGTCGTCAACGAGCGCCTGCACGCCGTCACCATTGATGGCTGAGATCGGGTGCAGTTCTGTGAAGTCGCCCAATTCGGCGGCGGCGCCGATCGCCCGTCCAATTCGTTCAGGCGACATGCCATCTGTCTTGTTGACGACGATGATCACCGGCACACCCGCGGCAAACGCGGCCTCAGCACTCGCACGATCGCCACCACCGATCGACTCTGTGCCGTCGAGGACGAGCAAGACAAGGTCGACGTCGGAGAGCGTTTCTCGCACGCTGCTAGCCATCCGCTGTGTAAGGCCATCGCGCGGAATCTGTATGCCTGGAAGGTCCGCGAGCACGAGCTGCCAACCATCGCCGTGGGCAATTCCGGCAATTCGGCGCCTGGTCGTCTGCGGTCGATTTGAGGTGATCGTGACGTGTTGGCCAACGATCGCGTTGACCAGCGTGCTCTTGCCGACATTGGGGCGACCGGCGAGGCCGATCAGTGCGCAGCGAAACTCCACGCCTGCAGGGTACGCGACCACGTCAGTTCCGCCGTCGCATCGCTCGCATCAAGTACGCTGGTTGTCAGAGTTGATGAGTGATCCCAACGCAGCAAAAGACTCGGCATCCGCCGTTGATCGCGCCGACCAGGCCGTCGACGATCGCGTGCTTGAGCTGCCCTTCCTCGACATCAACGATCCGACGTTTTCGATTCGCTCGGATTCCGTTCGCGACGCCCGTGCTGCTGGCCCGTATGCGCGCACCCCATACGGGCTCGCAGTGCTGCGCTACGCGGAAGTCAACGCGCTCGTCAACGACAAGCGCCTGATCCAAGGCAGTGCTGCCTGGTCTCGCCACAACAACATCACTGGCCCCTGGGCTCACTGGTGGTCGAACATTGTGCTCAATCGTGAGGGACAAGATCATGTTCGTCTCCGCAAGCTCGTCAATCCAGCATTCGCATCGAAGCACGTGGCGAATCTCGTACCTGAGTTTCAGGCGCTCGCCAACGAGTTGATCGGCGCCTTCGTCGACGACGGACAGTGCGAGTTTATGCACCAGTTCTCCGAGCCATACGCCACGCGAGTTGTCTGCAAGCTGCTCGGCATTCCGGAGGACGAGTGGGAGACGCTCGCCGGCTGGTCCGAGCAGATCGGCCTCGGCCTTTCGATCGTCGGCTCGGCACGGCAGGTCGAGATGGAGGCTGGACTTGCCAACATGCTCGCTTACGCCGACACCATGATTGAGGACCGTCAGCAACACCCAAAGGACGATTTTCTCCAGAGCCTCGTCGATGCCAACGTCGACAGCGACTCCCTGACCGACCAAGAGCTCCGAGAAAACATCGCTTTGCTCGTCTTCGGTGGCATCGATACGACGCGTAACCAACTCGGACTTGGAATCGACATCTTCTGTCGACAGCCTGAGCAGTGGCAACTCTTGCGCGAACGACCCGAGTTGGCCACCAATGCCGTCGAGGAGATCATGCGCATGCGACCAACGACGACGTGGATCACGCGTGAGGCCGCTGAAGACTTTGAGCTCGATGGCATTCAGGTCTCCCAAGGCACGACGCTCCATCTTTTTACCGAGTCGAGCGGCACCGACCCGCACAAGTACGAAAACCCCGCGTTCGACATGAGCATCGAGGACCGTCCGAAGCACTTTGGCTTCGGTGGTGGGCGTCATTACTGCCTCGGGCATTTCATTGCACGGGGCGACATGACGGAGGCACTGGTCCTGCTGGCCCAACGGCTACCCAATCTGCGGCACGACGGTGAGCCCGAATTTCTGCCCGATTCGGGCAACACTGGACCGGTTCGACTGCCACTGCTTTTCGGTCCGACGGAGTCGTCCCGATGAGCGAGCTGCCACTGCTTGAGCCCGGCGTCTTGACGCTTGGCTGTGGTGATCTCCAGGCACCACCGCTCTTCGAACTGATCCAAGACGACGGCACCCGTCCCGGGTACGAGCCGATGGCAGCCGCGCTCGTCGCCGCTCAACTGGGCCTCCTGATCGATTGGGTGCCACTCGAGTGGAGCGACTTCTATCCCGCACTTCACGAGGAACGCGTCGATGCGATCTGGTGCGGGCAAGGCATTACACCGGCCCGCCAGCAGATGGTCGACTTTACAAGGCCGTACGCGGTCTTTAACGAATCGCTTGTCACGCGTCGTGAGCGCACCGTCTCTAATCCACTGGAATGCGCCGGCCTCCGCATCGGTGCAATCGCCGCGAGTACCAACATGACTCTGACCGAGACGTTTCCGGGAGTGATTCCGGTTGCCTTTGATGGTGCGACGGACGATGTCTTTGGCGACATGATCGCTGCTACTCGCTCGGGCAAGATCGACGGTTTCGTCGATGACGACGTCGTGATGGTTCCGCTCGATGACGATCCTGAACTTCGGTTGGCCTTCACCATTGAGACCCGCAACCAGTGGGGTGTCGCTGTTCGCCGAGGAGACAACGAGCTCCTCAACGCTCTCGATGGCGCCCTCGGACGGATCATCGACAACGGCTCGCTCGCGGAGGTCTGGCAGGCCCATATGCCCGACCTCCCGTGGCCGCTTGGCTGATCGGTAGGCTGCCGTCATGACTCGTCCCGTGATTGGCCTCACGGCGTATCGGCGTTCGCTCGTCACGCCCCTCGGCGACCAGACAGATCTGTACACGCTCGATCCTGCCACTACCAACTGTGTTCAGGCCGAAGGTGGCCAGCCGCTGATCATTCCGCATGGTGACGACCCGATCGGCCTGCTCGACCTGCTTGATGGCCTTGTCCTGACAGGCGGCGGCGATTTGGATCCCCAGCACTACGGCGAGTCCGCTGCAGTCACACTCGAAGATCCCAACGCTGGGGCCGATCTCTGGGAGCTCGCTCTCGCACGCGAGGCCGCGGTACGCACATTGCCCGTGCTCGGCATTTGCCGGGGCATGCAGACCCTCGCAGTCGCCAGCGGAGGCACGATGCTGCAAGACCTTGAGGAACACCACGGCCATCCTCTGATTCCGAAGAATCCACAGGCCCTAATGGAGTCGCGACACCCAATTGAGCTCGCAGCACAGTCCAGGATCGCAGAGGTGATGGGGACAACAACGTTTCCCGTCAACTCGATCCACCATCAAGCGGTGCTCGACGCCGGAACGCTGACCGCGACAGCACGAATTGGCGTGGTCATCGAGGCGCTCGAAGGCCCAGCCGAGTGGCCCATCATCGGCGTGCAGTGGCATCCGGAAAAAATGCACGAACCCGAGCAGCAGGCGCTCTTTCGAGATCTCGTCGCTGCGGCTCAGCGCTACCGCAATCGCTGATTTTTTACTCGTTCTCACGCGCTAGATCGCGTACACTCGCACCATGAGTTACATCGTCAACGGTGCCTGCCCACTCGACTGTCCCGATACGTGCGCGTGGCAGATTGAGGTTGAAGATGGCAAGGCGATCCGGATGCGGGGACGCAAGGACCATCCGTACACCCGCGGTTCGTTGTGCGGCAAGGTCAACAACTATCTCGATGCCGTCTACGCGCCTGATCGACTGACAACGCCGCTGCGACGCGTTGGCGAGAAGGGCGAGGGACGGTTCCAAGCAATCGACTGGGACGAGGCAATCGGCCTGACCGCCACAGCCCTCCGGACGACGATCGACCGCTACGGCCCGGAGTCGATTCTGCCGTTCTACTACGCTGGCACCCTCGGTGCTGTGCAAGGTTGGTCACTGGGCCAGCGTCTCTTTAAACACCTCGGCGCATCGCGGCTCGACACGACAATTTGCGACGCAGCTACCTACGCCGCCTTGCGCGTAACGATGCACCGGCCAGTCGGGACCGACCCAGAGGATTTCGCCCACGCGAGGCTGATTCTCGTCTGGGGCGCCAATCTGCTGTCGTCGAACATGCATCAATGGCACTTTATTCACTCCGCCCAACAAAACGGCGCCCACGTGGTGGCGATCGACCCGCTACCGACGGATACAGCCGAACGCTGCGACCAGCACCTGCAATTGCTTCCGGGAACCGACGCCGCACTGGCCATGGGCCTAATGGGAGAGCTCTGTGCCGCCGATGCCTGCGACGAGGAGTGGCTCGCGGAGTGTGCCGTCGGCTGGCCGGAGTTGCGCGAGCGCCTCGCCGACTGGAACGCCGAGCGGGCCGCCGAGATTTGCGGTCTCCCCGCCAGCGAGATTCGAGGTCTAGCAGAGCGCATCATCACGACACGCCCGACGGCGATCCGTCTGGGTCTTGGTCTTCAGCGCCACGGTGGCGCCGGTGCCGCGATTCGTGCAATCACAGTGCTTGGCGCAGTGTCTGGTGACTTTCGGCACGTCGGTGGCGGTGTCGTGTCGGAGACGAGTGGTCGCTTCGATGACGCGACCAGCGATCTTGAGGAGCCGGCTGGACTGCCACTGCCGCTGGCGCGCACGATCAACATGTCGAGGCTTGCCGAGGCGTTGACGGATACCGCCCTCAACCCGGCCGTGCACGCGATGGTCGTGTGGAACACCAATCCAGCCGCGACCGTACCCGATCAGACTCGCGTGCAGCAGGGCTTCCGCCGCGACGATCTCCACCTGACCGTACTGGAACACCGACTGACCGACACGGCACTGTTCGCCGACGTCGTACTGCCGGCCACGATGCAGACCGAGCACCTCGACATCCACCCGTCGTACGGCCACCACTATCTGACTCTGAATCTGCCAGCGATCGAGCCGGTCGGGCAGTGTCTACCGAACACTGAGATCTTCCGACGCCTCGCCACCGCTCTCGAATTGGCGCACCCACGCCTCCACGACAGCGACGAAGCCTTGATCCGACAGTTTATTGACACCGATCGAGCCCGCGAGCGCGGAATCACGTTCGAGTCTCTCTGCGAGACGGGCTACGCGGCCATTGACGACCTCGCCGGAACAGCACCACACGCCAACGGCGGTTTTCCCACGCGCGACGGCAAGCTGCACATCACCGTGCCAGCGCTGGCCGACGACAATTTGGATCCGATCCCCGGCTATACGCCGTCGTTTGAGGGCGCCGATCCAGTCTTGGCTCAGCGCTTTCCGCTGATCCTGATCACACCCGCACATCGTTTTTTCCTTAACTCGACGTTCGCCGACCTGCCCGGACATCTGCGCATGACCGGCGCTCCTACGCTATTTCTCAGCCAGAACGACGCATCCGCACGCGGCATTGAAGCCGGCGATGAGGTCGAGGTCGCGAACGATCGCGGCGCGTTTCGCTGTCGGGCGGCAATCCATCCGCAGGCCCGTGACGGTGTCGCCTGGTCGTACAAGGCGTACTGGGCCAAAGACAATGGCGGTCACAACGTCAACGCCACGACTCCGGTCCGCGACGCGGATATGGGAGGTGCCCCCACCTACCATGACAATCGGGTGGAGGCAACGCTGGTCGCCAAGGCGAACGAGTCGACACCCAGCGCAGTCGCTGCCGTCGGCGACTAGGCCAGCCACGCACCTGACACGTGCGCACGTGTCAGGTACTCGTTGGCACCACTCGCCGCGTTGGATTACCGCCAACGACCGTGCCACCGAAACGCTAGTGGTCGCCGTCAGCGTCCTTCTTGGGGATCATGCCGGCTGGCGCGAGTCGCGCCAACGCGTTCGCAAGACGGCTGGGCTGCTTGCCGACTGCCTCAGCGCGCTCCTTTGACGCCACACCGGTGCGCACCACGTGCGCGCCGACGTAGCGGATTGGATCGGGAGGGAAGCTACCGGGCTTGCCGTTGACCAGCGCGCTGCCCGCAAAACCATCGGTCTCACCCAGCACGAGATCGGCCAGGATGCGCCCTCCGAGTCGCGACGGACCAACGCCATTGCCAGAGAAGCCCGCGCCGTAGAGGATGTGTGGGCGCCCACCGAGATTGCCAAACAGCGGAATGCCAGATGGCGAGCGATCAATCGGGCCGCTCCAATCGTGCGTAATTGGCACGTCTGCAAGCGACGGGTAGAGCCGGCGAAAATCGAGTGTCACGTCCGCGGCACGAGTGGCGTCGCGATCGAAACTGGCACCCATCCTCGCGCCTAGAGCAATGCCCCAACCGCCCTTGCCAAACGCGATTCTTCCGTCCTCCGTGGTGCGATAGTAGTGGACCTGCAATTGAGAATCCGAGATCGACTCTCCGCCCGTCCAACCAATCTCCTCCAGGCGATCCACAATCGGTGGCGTCGAAACAATGTCACTCGTGATCGCCACAATCTTCCGGTGCAGCTCGCGCATCCCGGCCGCATGCGCGTTGACTGCCAGCACCACTACATCGGCCGTCAATGCGCCGTTCGGCGTGCGAATGACCGCCGGTCGGCGGCGATCCAACTCGATCATCGGGCTGTGCTCATAGATGCGCACTCCCAACTGCTGTGCCGCACGCACGAGACCACGAACGAGATAGCCGGGGTGCACGGTGGCAGCGCTCGCCTCAAAGACACCTTCGAGGTGAACGGGAGAGCCAGTGCGTCGGGCAATCTCCTCGGGAGAGAGGTGCGTGAAGGGCGCGACGCCAAGGCTGTCGCAGAGCTCCACTACCGGGCTCCACGCACCCCGCTGCACCTCAGTCGCCGCGGTCCATAGCCAGCCGCCACGCTTAAACTGCGCGTCGATATGGTATTGCTCGCAGGCCTCCTCAATCTCACTGATCGCAGCCTCTGACGCCTGCGCTAGTTCGACCGCCTCGCGCTCACCCGCCAACTTGATCAGTGTCGCCAATTTCGGCCACCAGCTGAGCACGAAGCCTCCGTTACGGCCCGAGGCGCCGCCACCACAGATGTCTTTCTCGACGATCACCACGTCGAGCGAGGGCTCACGCTCCTTCAGCAGAATCGCCGTCCACAGCCCGAGATAGCCACCACCTACAATCGCCACGTCCGCGTGATCTCCGCCACTCAAGACGGCCGCATCGGTTGACCCTGTATACGACTGTTCAAGCCAAAGCGATCGATGTGGTTCCGTCATGTGAGGATCGTTGCAGGGTTCTGGCTCGCCGTCCAGCGACCACGGGAGCAACCGGTGCAACCTGACCCGTACTGTGACGGTTCCTCGCCTACCTACCGGAGTGCTTGCGGGAACGCTGGTTGGTCTCGTCCTCGTCTTGCTCAGCGGCGGCACGGCCAGCGGACAGGCAGAAACGACTGCATCCCCCGCCAGCGACACAGCAACTACGACGGAGGCCGCCGCCACGCAGCCTGCGCTTGATTTTCGTCCCACCAAGCGCGAGTCGTATGTCGCACGACTGATTACTCGTGTTGGGCTGTATCCCAAAGCAGGCGGCGGAAAGCTACGCGGCACCCTGGCTCCGTGGATTAGCGACACGGGCAATCCCGTCGAACTGCTGGTGCTCGACAACGCGGTTTCGTCCAAGGGTGAGACGTGGCTCAAGGTACGCCTCCCCCGCCGTCCGAACGACGCCACGGCCTGGATCCGAGAGTCCAGCGTGATTCTGCGCAAGAACCCGATGCGCGTCGAGATCAGCCTTCGTCGTCACGAGCTACGGGTGTTTCGACGCGGGCGCGTGGTTCTCCGCCTCGGGGTAGCACTCGGCGCAGCTGCGACACCGACTCCTAAGGGCCGCTTTGCGATCTATCAGAAAATTCGTGAGGTCTGGTGGAGTCCGCTCGGCCCGTGGGCTCTGCATCTGACCGCCCATTCGAACGTCCTCTTTGAGTACGCCGGTGGACCCGGCCGCGTGGCGATCCACGGCGCGCGCGGCGTGCTCTGGGCCACAGCGGGGACGAACCCGTCCCACGGCTGCATTCGCGTTCCCGATCCGGCTATTCGCAAGGTTGTGCGACTCGTCTCGCCCGGCACGCCGGTCGACATCGTCGCCTAGCCGGACGCCGCTTCCGAAGGCTCTAGTCGGGTGCGACGATAACTAGGTGCACGTTGCCCGGTCCGTGCACTCCGAGGATCAGCACCTTCTCGATGTCAGCACTGCGACTGGGGCCGGACTGTAAGGCGAAGAGGCTGCCTGCCTCGGCAAGAACGTCTCCGTCGAACAACTCGTGCAACCCTCCGACGATCTGCTCGTCCCGCACCACGCAGATGTGGGTTGGCGCGATCAACGCCCCAGCACGCCCAGCCCCTGCGGCCGAGGTGACGATCGATCCGCTGGCCGCCACGGCGGCGATACACCCGGTGACGGTGGCATCCAACGCACCCGCTTGGGCGCGATTCGACGCCACCTCGGCGTAGATCGAACCTGTCAACCCGGCAACCGACATGGCAGCCTGCACGTCTTCTACGAACGGAGCGAGGTCGGTCGTCAAGGCGATCCGTTGAGAATTTGTCTCCACCAACACGCTGGCGACCGTCGCAGCAACGTCGTTTGCGGTCACGCGATGGACAACCGTGCTCGCCGCTTCGGCCTCCGCCTGTAGACGATCGGCGCGATTCTCTCCCTCCCGCAATTGCGTCGGCGCGTCGGGCGCGTCTCGGCGATCAGGAAGACCAGGATCGAGCCCACGCGGAGTGCTGCGGATTGCCGCTAGAAACGAAGCCCGGTCGGTCATCGCGGGCGCCTGTCAACGATCAGGTCGCGCCCTGCGGTCCAACGTCGCAGCAGCGGATTCTTGGCCGACACAACACCATCACGGGCTAGCGTCCGCAGGGAGCCACGGGCCACAGCCGTCGTGGCGCGGTAGAGCAGCGGCCGACTCCAAACCTGAGCCCACAGTGCGAACGCGAGCTGCTCATGCCGCGGCACATGCCCATCGGCATCCGAGCGTCGCCGCAGACCGAGCAGAAGATCGTGGAGCGGGATCTTGACCGGACAGACGTCGTCGCAGGCGCCGCAAAGCGTGGTGGCTTGCGCGAGCTCGCCCGCCTCTTCCTGCCCGCGGAACAGGGGCGTCAAGACGGCACCAATTGGACCGCCGTAGACCCAGCCGTAGGCGTGCCCACCAACTTGGCGATAGACGGGACAGACGTTCTGACAGGCACCACAGCGGATGCAGTGCAGCGCCTCTTCGAATTCGCCACCGAGGAGCGCGCTGCGCCCGGCGTCGAGCAGCACGACATGCATCTGCTCTGGACCATCGGGCTCACCTTGCCGCCGAGGGCCGGCAGAGACCGAAACGTACGTCGTGATCTGCTGGCCCGTGCCGTGGCCGGTCAAGAGCGGCAGCAACACGGCAAGATCTCGCCGCCGCGGCAACACCTTCTCGATTCCTACTAGCGCGATGTGGATCGGTGGTAGCGACGTTGTCAGGCGGCCGTTACCTTCGTTGGTGACGATCAGCACGTCCCCGGTCTCGGCGATCAGAAAGTTGCCGCCGCTAATCCCCGCGTCTGCAGTCAGGAACGCGTGTCGTAGGCCTTCCCGCGCGAAGGCCGTCAGCGCCTCTGCCTCGTTCGGCAACTCGTGCCCGGCCATCGCAGAAAACAGTTCGTGGACTTCGTCTTTGGTGCGATGCAGAATCGGTGCGATCACATGACCCGGGCGATCGCCCATCGCCTGCACGACGAACTCACCAAGGTCGGTCTCGTAAATGTCAACACCAACGGCTTCGAGTGCTGAATTGAGCGAAACCTCTTCCGACGCCATCGACTTCGACTTGACGACGCGCGTGATTTGCTGGTCTGTGCAGATCTGGGCGACAATTCGGCGCGCCTCGGACTCGTCGGACGCGTAGTGCACGATGGTGCCCTTGCGCTCGGCCTGATCGATCCATTGATCGAGGTAGTCCGGCAAGTTGGCAATTGCGTGGGCTCGAATCCTGCGGGCCTCCTCGCGCAGCGCCTGATGGTCTGTGCCGACAAAGCGCGCAGTGGTGAGGGCAGCGGCGTGGTCGGTCGCATTCGCGATCGCGCCACGAGCGAACGGGCGAGCCATTGTCTTCGCGGCTCGCTCCTCAAACGTTGTCGTCGTCAGTTCGAAGGCGTCTGGCTGATGCGCTGGCTTTGCCCAGCCGGGCGGCAGCGGCGTGCCCCCGACGTCTTCACGCGTCGCGCTCATGCAAGCGCCTCAGCCATCAGGGTGGCGAGATGGACGGCACGCACGGGCGTGCCTTGACGCGACATCCGTCCTGCCAGTTGCATCAGGCAGCCCGGGTCCGATGACACGAGCACGTCGATCTTCGCCGTCACCATGTCGTCGATTTTGGTGTCCGCCATCGCTACCGAGACGTCGGGGTAGCGTCCGCTAAACGTGCCACCAAAGCCGCAGCAGCGCTCGCTGGAATCGAGTTCGACGAGTTCTAGGCCGGCGACAGTCTGCAGGACCTCGCGTGGGGCATCCTTGATCCGCAGCTCGCGCAGCATGTGGCAGGAGTCGTGGTACCCGACCCGGACTGCGAGCGCCGGATTTAGCTCGCGCAAGGCATCCGTATGCTCGACGAGATAGCTCGACAGCTCTCGTACGCGCCGCGCGATCCGGGTCGCCGCCTCGGCCTCGGGGGTGCCGTGGAAGAGCTCCCGCCAGTGCAGCCGGACCATGCTCGTGCACGAGCCTGACGGAACCAGAATCGGCAGATCCGAACCATCGTCCAACGCCTTTAACGTTGCCTTGGCGACGGCACGAGCGGGGCCGTCGTGCCCTGAATTAAAGGCCGGCTGACCACAACAAGTTGTGCCCGACGGACGCTGATGATCGATGCCCAGCGCGTCGAGCACCCGCTCGGTGTCGGTCACCGTCTGCTGTGCAACGACATCGCTAATGCAGGTGGGAAAGAGTTGGACCGCAACACTCATACCGACATCATCGGGCACGCCCCCACCGGTGTCTAGACCAATTCACGAGATACATCCGAGACAAATCAAGCTAACAGTTCAAAACAACACGCGAGGGCTCGCCCACCGAGGTGGACGAGCCCTGGCGTTCCCCCATCCTTGCTATCGCATGCGCCCCCGAATCGGTTGAGGGTCAGCAGACGATTCGCGCATCGAGCGCGATTGCGCCCGCGGCTGTTGCGCGCAGCGGATTGATCTCGACCTCGCTAATCGACGGCGTCTGTACCAGCAGGTCTCCTAAGCGCACCGCAATCTTGGCTACCGCCATGCAGTCGACCGGCTCCTGGCGGCGCGCGCCTGCCAGCATGGGAAACGCCCGAAGGGTTTTCATCAGTGCGGCGAGATGTGCGGGATCCGTTGGGGCTGGTGACAAAACAACGTCGTCGAGGATCTCGACAAAGACGCCACCTACGCCCACGAGAATGACGGGACCGAAGGCGGGATCACGACGCGCACCGACGACCAGATCGACGCCGCCCGGATCGGCCATGCGCTCGACCCAGATGCCATCGAGGCTGACTCCTGCTGCCTGCTCAACCCGGTGTTTCATCGCCGTGAAGGTCTCGGCAGCAATCTCTGGTGTAGCCACACCAAGCACAACGCCACCGGCATCCGTCTTGTGCAGCAATTCGGCAGCGACCGCCTTCATCGCCGCAGGTGCGCCCACGACGGCGAGCGCCGCCGCAGCCTCATCGGCGGTGTGAGCAAGCAGTCCGGCGGGAAATGGAATACCGAGCCCTGCCAGCACCTCCCGGGCCTCCGGGTAGGCCGGAACTGCACTCAATTCGACCGCGGGAACAGGATTTGCGGTCGAGACATGCACGATCGGGGGACGCTCGAGCCACGTCAACGCCGCAACGGCGTTCTCGATGCGAGAGAAGACGGGGACGTCCACTTCGCGCAGCCGTTGGATCGTGGCGTTGCCGGAGGCCTCCTCCATCGACTGGATCACCACGGGCTTGCCATGTTCGTCGCTGCTGCGGGCAATCGCCTCCGCCACCTCGAGCTCGATTTCGCCTGCCTTGGGTTCATACGCACCGTAACCACCGAAGTAGCCACTCATCAAAACCGCATCGACCTCGGGCGATTTCAACAACACGTCGACGAGGCCATGAAAATTCCACATCAGCGAAGCATCAACGCCCGCAAGATCGACGGGATTGTCCGGTTCGTTGTGTCGCAAGAGTGGCCGCATCGCCTCTCGTGTGGCCTCGGAGAAAACGGCCATCTCGAGCCCGGCTTCGATCACCGTGTCGCTCGCGACGACGCCATGGCCACCACCATCAGCGACGATGCCAATGCGCCTACGCCCAAGCGGTTTGCCCGTCCGTAGCGTCGTCACAGCATCGACAAACTGGCCCGGAGAATCGACGACCACGGCCCCAGCGTCGCGACAGATTGCCCGCAACACCCGCGACTCAGCGGCGAGGTTACCGGTGTGCGATGCCGCGGCGTGAGCGCCCGCAGCGGTGCGCCCACCCGCGAACAGCACGACGGGCTTGACGGCAGCAGCCTCGCGCACGGCGTCGGCGAAGGCCCTGCCGTCCCGCGGAGCCTCGATGTAGGCGCCAATGACCTTCGTCGCATCGTGATGCGCAAAGTCGCGAATCACGTCAGCGAGCGTCAAATCCGCCTGGTTGCCGACACTCGCAAAGCGCGTCATCCCGAGCCCACTGCGCTCGAGCAGCAACGCGACTTCGAGCGCTAGGTTGCCGCTTTGGGTGGCAAACCCAAGGTCGCCAGACGGAAACGTGCCTCCGTAGACGTTCAGCTGACCATGATCGTCGAACAGCCCAAGGCAGTTGGGTCCGAGCATCACGGCACCCGCAACACGGACCTCCTCGGCCAGCGCCTGCTGGACGAGCTCACCCTCAGCGCTGGCCTCACCAAACCCCGAGGTGATGATCACGAGCGCCTTGGCTCCGAGTGCGAGCGATTCGGTGACCGCCTGCGGCACACCGGGCGCAGGGACGACGATCACGGCCAAATCGACCGGACCGGGGACAGCCGCGATGCTCGTGTGGACCGGGAGCCCATAGAGCTCTCCACCGCGCAGGCTGACGAAGTGCGTCGTGCGGAGATGCTTCGTCTTGCCAAACGAGCGCGAGACCCAGCCTCCCCATTTCAACGTGTCCGCCGTGGCCCCGACCAGCAGGACGCTCTTCGGCTCGAACAGCCTGGTCAGATCTCGTCGTTCGGTCACACCGTTTCCCGTGTATCGACAGCCAGTGTGGCACCCACGCCGCGCTTGACGAGCGCATTGGCGACAATCAGGCGCTGGATCTCTGTGGTTCCTTCCCAGATGCGGTCGACACGCAGTTCTCGTAAAAATCGCTCGGCGGCGTTACGTCGCATGTAGCCACGCCCACCCCAGACCTGCACCGCCCGATCAGCGCAGACGTACGCGCGCTCGGAAGCGAACAACTTCGCCATCGCCGCCCTCGCATGAACCAATTTCGGCGCTGCGCCGTCATCAAACATCTGCGCACATTGGTAGGTCAAGAGGCGAGCCGCAACGCAATCTGCTGCCGAATCGGCCAGCGGAAAACTGACCCCCTGAAAGTCCATGATCGGCTGTCCAAACTGCTCGCGTGTGGTGGCCCAGCCCACGGCCTCATCGAGCAGACGCTGCATCGCTCCCACGCAACGTGCAGCAATGTGGATGCGCTCCTCAACGAACCAGGCGTGCTGCCCCGCGTCGCCTTGCCCAATCTGATCAGGGCCTCCGAGCACGGCGGACTCTGGCACCACACAGTCAAACTGGTACGTCGGGTGTCCATCGGGGAAGACGTGCGTAAAGGTGGGGTCGTCGATGATCTCGACGCCGGCGAGTGGAAGATCGACGAGAAACAGTGTGGGTAGACGCTTCGAGCCGTCGATGACGTTCGCCATCACGATCAGGTAGTCGGCATGATCACCGCTCGTGACGAACCACTTCTCGCCCGTGATGTGAAAGCCACCTGGCACGCGCTCGGCTGTCGCCTCAATGCCCGATGCATCCGAGCCCGCATTGCGCTCGGTGACGGCATAGGCATCGGCGCGCTCGCCCGTCAGCGTTGGCAAGAGATACGACTCAATCTGCTCGGGGGTGCCAAGCGCCAGCACGTTGTAGCCCCCACCCATCAGCCACCAGAGCCCATTGGTGATGCGCCCGAGCTCTTCGTGCACGATCACGTGCTCCATCATCTTCCAGCCCTGGCCGCCATGTTCGACGGCATGGTTGCCGCCAATCAGACGGGCCTCCTGCGCGAGACGGCGAACCTCGGCCTTGACCTCGGGCGCAACCTTGCCGCCGCTCTCCTCTGCCGCAACCTCATACGGCAAAAGCGCATCTGCAAATGCACGTGCGCGCAGCCGAAGGTCGTGCTGCTCAGGGGTCAGGGAGAAATCCATGGCTAATCCATTGGTCCGTTAGTCGCTCAGGACGATCAGCCCGTCGAGGGCCACACCGGTGCCGTCGCGAATCACGAGCGGGTTGACATCAATCTCGGATACGCGCGGAAAGTCGTGCGCCACGCAACCCAGCGCAACCAATGTCTCCGCCACGATCGTCACCTCGGACTCCACCAGCCGCTGTTCGAGGGGCTTGACAGAGCGTACGAGGCGCTCGGCATCGGCCTGCGAGATCGGGCCGAGTGCGGCACGCGCGGTGTCACCGAAGGCCTCGGCCCACGAGCCACCCACGCCAACGACGACCACGGGACCGTAGAGCGGGTCGCGCACGAGGCCACACAGCACCTCAGTACCGCCACGAATCTCTTCGCAGACCAAAACCGGCGCTGCGATCTGCTCGGCCGCGGCAGCAGCACGATCCGGATCGGTACAGCCAAGGATCACGCCGCCGTACTTCTCTTTGTGCGCCGGGCCGTCCACCTTGACGACGACTGTGGCGTTGATCTCCTCTGCCGCTGCGCGAGCCTCTGCCGGGTTCGCGGCGCGAAGCTCGCGCGGCGCACGGACGCCGTAGCGACCCAGGACGATCTTGGCATCGGCTTCGGCAAGATGCCCTGCCTCTCGCTCGAGTTCGGGGCACACAGGCTTGTCCCACGGCGCGGGCGCCTCCGGCTTGGTTGGACGCCACTGGGCCGCTCGCGCGATCGCACGCATGCCCATACCAGCACCGATCAGCACCGGGACGCCACCGCGTACCGCATTCAGCACCGCGTCATCGGACGGATCAGAGACTGCCGTGGACAGCACGGCACAAAACGTACCGGTGGCGAGGGCAACATCGGCCATCGTCGTACACGCGTCCTCCGCGTTCTCGCGCTCACCGTTCGTAAACCGCCACGACTGGTCGATGTTGATGACAACGTTGTCGACCTCCGGATGCTGCGCGCAACGGCGCACGAGGTCCGGCACGATCTCCTCGGGCTCGCCGAACGCCCAATAGTCAATCGGATTGTGCACTCCATGGAAGGGCCAGGCCGCGTCGATCTCGGCCGCCAGATCCGCAGGGAGTGTCATCAGTGGCATACCAGCAGCATCCGAGACATCGGCCACGAGTTCGGCCTCACCACCCGAATTGGTCAGGAGGACCGTACGCAGACCGCGCGGACGTCGCGGCGTGCCGAGCACCTCGAGCTGCTCGATCCAGTCGCAGTAGTCATCAACGCGAATCGCACCGTAGGAACGACACAGCGCATCGAACGACTGGTCTGAGCCGACAATGGCGCCGGTGTGTGCCATGGCGTTGCGGGCAGCGACCTCGGAACGGCCAACCTTGAGGACCACGACGGGCTTGCCGGCGTCAGCTGCGCGCTCCAGCGCAGCGCGGAACGCCACTGGACGTCGCACGGCTTCAAGGAACAGCCCGATTGCTCGCGTGCGCTCGTCCTCGACATGAAAGGCGAGCCAGTCGGCCGCGTCACGACTCGTCTCCGCGCCAATCGAGACGACGTTGCGGAAGCCGACGCGCGGCCCGAGGGCGAGCAGGGCCTCGGCAATCGAGCCAGAGCCGACAATCGCCGCAACGCCACCATCCCGAAAACCCGGGCCAACGGTACCCATGTACGGCGACGGGCGTTCGGGGACTGCAATGCCCATGCAGTTAATCCCGACGCAGACTGCATCCGCAGCATTCAGGCGCTCCCGCACCGCTGCGCGGGCGCTGTCGCCCTCCTCACCCACGGCTTCGGCGCCGAGCCCAGGGATTGCGAACACACGATGCCCCGCAGCGATCGCCTCGTCCAGTGCCGGCACGATCGTGCGTGCCCCAAGCGCGATCGCGACCACATCCGGCTTGAAGAGCACGTCTTTGATGTTCGGCACGCAGCGATGACCGGCAGCCTGCTCACGGGTCGGATGCACGCCGATCACTTCGCCTCCGTAGGTACTGAGATTCTGTAGCAACGTGTGGCCAGGACCACGCTCCGATGCACCAACGACCACAGCACGCCGAATATCGAGCAACGAAGCAAAATCGGTCCGCAGGGCGTCGGTCATCGTGTCTCCAAAAGTGCCTCGAGGTGATCAGAGCGTGCCACGTCGGTCTCCGAGAGTACGAGCACACCAGGTGCGAGTCGATACTGATCCCGCAGAATCTCGGCCAGGATCTCGATCTCTGCTATCGCAACACCCGACTGCGAGCCGCGATCGACGAGCGCGGTCAGGGCGCCGAGGTAGGTGAGCCACGCTGCTGCATCGCCATTACGAATTAGCGCCTCGACGCGTGCCTCACCAAGCGCATCGTGCGACTCGCCCAGTGCTGCGGTGATCCGGTCGACGAGGAGCGGCCCGAATCGCTCAACCTCGGGTGTCAGGCCGAGCCAGTCGTGACGCCCAAAGCTACGGTGCGTCATCGATCCCTGGCACCGCGTTGCGCAACAGATCGTGGAAATGGCCAACCGCGGCTTCGTTGTCGTTGAGCACACCGCGCGTGTACGTGAGGGAGCCGAGGCCTTGCTGAACACCGTCGCAGAGTGTGACGTCTTCGTCCATCACCTCGCTGTTGAAGCGCTGGTTGATTGTGCGCACGAAGCGGTCCTGGAAGGTCTCGTTCGGCGAGCGAAAGACGATCATGCAGGTGCGCGTTCGCAGCGGTCCCAGCGGCTGCATCTGCCAGACGTCGATGCTCTCCGGGTAGATGTCAATGAACTGCCCAGGCCAGAGGTGAACGTACGTCCACTGATTGCGCAACTCGGAAGGGAACTCCGGCATCGGCCGGTGCAGACGCTGGTAGAGCCGCTCCATCGTGACGCGCGAGGGGTTGTCTCGCAACGGGCCATCGATCCAGACGGCGCGCTCATACAGGGTCGGCTTGTACTTCGGATAATCCAGCATCCGCAAGAGTCCTGGGTGGCCAATCGGCACGTGATAGCCCTCGAGGTAGTTGTCTGACAGCGTCTTCCAATTGTGGTCGTACTCGGCATACCAACGCCCGTGTTCGGCGGCGGGAATCAACGCCTTTGCGTCGTCAGTGCTGCGCGAGCGGAGCACATCAGGGATACCCCGCAGAATCTCGCGCGGCTTCCAATCACGCTGCGTGACGGGGACGAGCTGGTCGATGTTGAGCGACTCGAGCCGTTCGACGATGTCACCGAACCATTCGCGTACTGGGACGATTTCGGGATCCATCGAAACGAAGATGAGTCCAGCGAGCGTATCGACCTTAAACTCAGGGAGGCGCACAGCGTCGCGGTCGAAGTCCTCACCGAATCCACGCCCCTCGGGCATCGCTGCGAGCGTGCCATCGAGACGATACGTCCAGCCGTGATACGGGCAGCGCAAGACTTTGCCACACGATCCCGTTCCCGTTGCCAGCTGGGCTGCGCGATGACGACAGACATTCGAAAAGGCACGGAGCGTCCCGTCGGCGTCGCGCACCACCACGACGGGCTCACCGGCGATGTTGGTCGTCGTAAAATCGCCCGGCTCGCGGACCTCAGCGACATGTCCCGCAATGATCCAGGCGCGGGCGAAGATTTCGCGCCGCTCGCGCTCAAAAGTCTCTGGATCAGCGTAGGCCTTAGCGTTGAGCGTGAGCGTCGCTCCGCCTGCACGGGTCGGTTTGGCGCGACGACGAGTGGTGCTCATGCAGTCACCTCGGACAGACCGAGTTCGGAGAAGAGGGCTGACTCGAGCGCTGCCAGCGCCTCCGCCCGTGTGCGCGACTGGACGATGATGTGACCGCCCAAGCCATCGACAAGCGCGGTTAGACGCAACGCAGCAGCATCGGCATCGATGTCGGACGAAACAGAACCGTCGGCTTGGACGAGGCGAATCATCGTTGCCACACCCCCAACCCAACGCGCCGATCGATCCGCAACCGACGCACGAAGGGCCTCGTTGAACATCGCGAGCCGCAGCATTTCGCTCCACAAAATCCAGCCTTCGCGCACTGCCGCATCTTCGGCCAACTCGTGGGCCAAGACATCGCGGATGCGCTCGATCGGGTCGGCAATCTGCTCGATTCGCTCGTTGCCCTTTCGTGTCTCGCGTCGATCATGGTATTCGAAGGCCTGGCGGATCAGCTCTTCGCGGGTGGCGAAGTAGTAATGGAGCAGGGCGTTGGAGACATTAGCCTCGCGTGCCACAGCAGCCATCCGCAGGCCCTCGGCACCATCGCGTGCGATCACGACACAGGCACAGTCGAGAATTTGCGACGGACGATCCGTGTCGACCAAGTGATCTGCGGCGCTGACTAACTGATCAGTCATGGTCGGAATACTACCGCATGCGTCAGGCGGGCGAATCGACCGAATCGAGCGCGGCCCGATAGGTCTGATCCCCCGGGCGGAGCCACGTCGCCAATCTAAACTGCCCCCGCGCCGCAGTCAAATCGCCGAGTCCCTGCAAGGCGCGCCCGTGCAAGAAATAAGCGTAATGATCATTGGGCGAGCATTCGACAGCCGCCTCGGCCTCTGGCAGCGCATCGCGATAGCGGCGAGCCCGCAGATAGGCGATGGCGAGCGCCTCGCGAATCGACCCCGATTCCGGCGAGAGATCACGCGCCTGCTCGAGTGGTGGAATCGCGGCCAGGTACTCCCCAGCCGACAAATGCGACCGGCCTTCGACGTAGAGCTCATACACATCCATGACTCGATTTTACTGGCTCAGATCCCGTGAGGTGGTAATCCCGAGCAACCTGTCGAGCAGGCGGTAGGTAATTCCCCAGACCACGACATCCGCAGCATCGGCGTGTGGAAGGCGAAACGCCGAAACACGCGTCGGCGCCTCAGGAACCTCGGCCGAGACCAACTCAAGGTCAACAAACGGCGTCCACCAGGCGGCGGCAATCTCCTCGGATAAGGACAGTTCGATGGCATCGGTGATGTGCGCCACATACGCGGAGATCACAATTGCGAACGAACGAGGCGTGAGTGGTTCGAGGACGCCCAAGATCGAGCCATGTTCACGCGGGTCAAACCCGACCTCTTCCCACGTTTCGCGCGCCGCCGTGTCGAGCGCGTCGCGGTCGACCTCCTCGACACGTCCACCAGGTAGACCCACGTGACCAGACCAGGGATCACCCGGACGCGTCGCCCGCCGACACAACAAGATCTCGGTACCACGCGCACCATCACGGAGACAGATCATCACGCTCGCCGTCGCTGCAGGAGCAGGCTCTGCGAGCGTTGGCGCGAGGATCGTCGCGAGCAGTTGGATATCTGGAACCGGCGCCACACCACGAGCGTACCGGGCTGCCCCCGCTCGGGGTACGCTGCCGGTGTGGAGCGCATCTGGGCACCCTGGCGGTTGGAGTTCGTCAAGGCCGCGTCGGGTCACGATCCACTCGAATGTGTCTTTTGCGCCGCACCGACCGATACCGATGACCAGAAGCAGCTAATCCTGCACCGCGGACCGACCTGCTTCGTGGTTCTCAATCTCTATCCGTACACGAATGGTCACATCCTGATTGCTCCCTATCGCCACCTCGCCACCCCTGGCGAAATGGATGCTGTTGAACGGGCTGAGCTGTGGGACCTGCTCGACCAATCGCTATGCGCACTGGACCGAACCCTCAAGCCGCACGGGACCAACGCCGGACTCAACCTCGGCCGAGCCGCCGGTGCCGGCATCGAAGGACACCTCCACCTGCACGTCGTTCCACGTTGGAATGGGGACACAAACTTCATGCCAGTGCTGGCCGACACGCGCGTCATGGCACAGCACCTCGACGATACCTGGCGACTCCTGCGGGATGCATGGGTACCCTCTCAGGCATGACGCTCGATCCCGCAATCTTCAAGGCCTATGACGTCCGTGGCATCGTCCCGAACCAGTTCGACCCCGACGGCGCGTATCGCGTAGCCCGCGCCTACGTCGAGGTCTTTCAAGCGAAGAACATCGCGATTGGTCACGACATGCGACTCTCCTCGCCAACGCTCGCCGAGGCAGCCATTCGCGGCGCTACGGACGGTGGTGCAAACGTCGCCGTGTTGGGCGAGATCGGCACCGAGATGCTCTACTTCGCCGTCGCCGATGGTGGCCTTGATGGCGGCATCATCGTGACTGCCTCGCACAATCCGGCCGAATACAACGGTATGAAGATCGTACGCGCTGAAGCCCAACCTGTTGGGAGCGCGTCTGGCCTGAACGAGGTCAAGAAGTTGGCCACAGGACCAGCCGAGTTGCCTGCTGTCGCCACACCCGGCGTTGCAACGCCGCTCGATGTGCTGCCGGCCTACGCCGACAAGATGCTGGGCCTGATTGACGCTCCGACACTGCGACCTCTGAGCGTCGTGCTCGACGGCGGCAGCGGCATGGCCGGGACGATGCTCGGCCCGATCCTCAAGCAACTACCGATCACCGCCCACGAGTACTTCCTCACGCCCGATGGCGCCTTCCCCGATCACCAACCCAATCCACTGCTGGAAGAGAATCGGCAGTTTGTCATCGCCAAGGTGCTCGAGCACCCCGGCTCGCTTGGGATTGCGTGGGATGGCGATGCCGACCGCTGCTTCTTTATCGACGAGGAAGGCGCGTTCGTTCCCGGCGATTTCATCACGGCCTTGCTCGCAGAAGAGGTCCTCAAGCACCACCCAGGTGCGACCATCCTCTACGACGTGCGCGCCTCACTCGCCGTCCCCGACACCGTCGCGCGCTGCGGCGGCACCGCCCAGGTTTCGCGCGTCGGCCACGCCTTCATCAAGGTCGCCATCAAAGAGTCAGGCGGCACGTTCGCCGGTGAGGTGTCTGGTCACTACTACTTCCGTGAGTTCTACGGCGTTGACACGGGCATCCTGCCCGCCCTCTTCGTGCTCCAGCTCGTCTCGCGGAGCGGCACCACTCTGGTCGAATTGCTGCGCCCAATGCGTGAGCGCTACTTCATCACCGGCGAGATTAACTCTCCCGTGCCGGACGTCGCCCTCAAGCTGCAAGAACTCAAGGACCGCTACGGCCCGGGTGCCACAGTCACCCACCTCGACGGCGTCTCAATCGACCACGAGACCTGGCGCTTCAACGTTCGCCCGTCCAACACCGAGCCGTTGCTGCGCCTCAATCTCGAAGCCACGACCGAGGCGGAGATGGAGACTCGCCGCGACGAGGTGCTGGGAGTCATCCGCTCGTGAGCGAAGGAGCCACCGTCGTCGCCACGATCGAGCAGATTCTCGAGCGTTCAGAGGAGGCCGATCAGATTCTGCTCGGCACCATCGCTGCGCTCAGCGCGCATTACGCGACGGGCGTTGGGATCCGCTTCATCGAAGAGGGCTCTTTCTCTGACGGCCCGTGGGTAGGTGAAGCCGGCGTCGTAACGACGGAAGTTGAAGTCCGCTACGACGGCGAACTCGTCGCGCTGCTCGTCACCCCCGCCTCCCTCGACGAGGACGCCCGCACAACGTGGGAGCAGGTCGCCGACTTGATCAGCGCGTTCTGCCTCGTCGGCTGGGATATCGGCGGCGAGGACTGGGAACCGTGAGGCTCTAGACGCCGCCCGCGCTGGTACTGCCCCGCTGAACCAACTCGCGATCGAACGTGTCGCGCATCTTGTGCGGATCGCTGATGCCACGCAAGGCGAGTCCTGAATCATTGATGTCCGAGCCAGCGGTGTCGAACTCAATATCACCAAAGTTGAGCACGCGCCCATAGAGGCCCTGCTTGGTGTTGACATTCTGAATACGATCGATGCTGGCGCTGCGTTCGTTGCGGTTCGCGATACCACGCCGAACGACGACGCGCCGATCCGTGACGGTGTAGAAACTGTCGAGACGCTTAATCCAGGCCAGCACGACGACGATGGCGGTGAAGATCACCGTCGCTGCGAAGAACCAAGAGATCGGCACGTCCACGACGAGACCCAGCAGCACGCCAACGATCAATGGAAGCAGACCGACGAGGCCCCATTTGAGCAGAAACGAAACCGACCACTTCCAAGTCGGACGTCCCTGCCAAATCAATGTTTCGCCCGCCAGAATTTCTGCCATCGTGTGTCCTCCTGTAGCGCAAAGCCGTACCGTATCGCAACGACCCGCAGTATGTAAACACCTCGCCATAGGTGGTAGATTCCGCTCATGGCAATAGTTGACGTCTGTGTAATTGGCAGTGGCCTCGTCGGTGCATCCACCGCGAACGCCCTTATGCGTGAAGGTGCCGGTCGGGTCCTGCTCCTCGACCGCGGCAACGCGGGTGGGGGTGATTCTGCCTTGACCTTCGGCATGGTCCGTCGTCACTACACCAACCCGGTACTGATTCAGCTGTCGATGGCCGGCACTGAGATCCTCGCCCATTGGGACGAAGAGGTCGGAGTCGGTAGCAGTGCGTATGTACCGACTGGCTATCTGTTGCCCGTGCCAGAGCGACTGGTCGATGCCTGTCGCGCCAACGTCGAGCGCCAGCAGGGTTTCGGGCTTAAGACCCAGCTGCTGACTCCATCCGAGATTGCTGACGTTGAACCGCTGCTGTCTCTTGAGGGCGTCGCAGCGGCCGCGTACGAGCCGCATGGCGGCGTCTGTGACAGTCGCCTGATGATCGACTCCTGGCTGCTCGATGCACTCGGCCGCGGCCTCGAGCTGCGCCAGCACGCACCCGTCGAGGCGATCACCTTCGAAGGAGATCGCGCCACTGGGGTGCAACTAGCGGATGGAGAACGCATCGAAGCCGGTCAAGTCGTCGTCGCCACGGGCGGTTGGTCCCCAGAGGTCCTCGCGGGCATCTGGGAGGTGCCCTTCAATCTTGTTCGTATTCAGGTCGCCGTCCTCCGTCTACCGCCGGGCCAGGTCGCGCCGGCGGCCGTGACGAGCGATGCGGTCTCGAATGTTGTCGTCCGGTCGGCTGCGGGTCGCGACGTCTGGGTCGTCGCATATCAGGCCGACACACCGATCATCAGCGTGCGAGACGATTGCCAATTGCCGTTGCTCGACGGCTACGAGAGTGCCATTCGTGGTCCCCTCGGAGAGCGCTTCCCCACGCTGGCCGGCGCACCGCTGGTGGGTGGCTGGGGTGGCGCCTACGACGCGACGCCCGACTGGCACCCGTTGGTTGGCCAGGTCCCCGGCACCGAGAATCTGTGGATCTGCGCCGGTTGGTCCGGCCATGGTCTCAAATCGACGCCAGCAATCGGCCGAGTGATGGCCTCGCTCGTGACCGGGCAGACGCCCACAATCGACGTCAGCGACCTTGCGCCCGATCGCTTCGCTCGCGGCTTCGAAAATCCGCTGGCCTACGGGCCCGGCGCCCGCGCCTAGCTAGGTTCGCTCGCCGGGAGTGACGCGGAATGCGTCGACAACCGACTCGATCTGACGCAGCGATGTCAAGACCGTTTTGAGCGTGCGAAGATCGCCGATCTCGAGCACGTACCAGTTGCGCGACATGCCTTCGCTGACGTGGCCGCCGTACTCGACCACGTTGCAGCCATGCTCGGCGACGGTACGACCGACGTCTTCCAGCAGCCGTGGACGGTCCCACGCCTCAAGAGCAACGCCAACGCGGAACGACGCCTCTGGAGCCTCGCCACTCCAGGCGACCGGCGTAAACCGCTCAGGGGTTCGAGCCAGTTGCCGCGAGTTCGCGCAGTCACCACGATGAATGGTGATTCCGCGCCCAACCGAGATGTAGCCGACGATGTCGTCGCCGGGGACGGGCGTACAGCACTTCGCCATGCGCACCATGACGCCCGCGTCGGATTCGCCATCGACGACGATGCCGTACGAGTTCGATGCCAGCGCGCGGCTGCGTCCACCCGTGCGACGCGCTGGCGTCGGGGCGGTATCCACCTCGGCTGTCTTCAGCTGCCCCAGCAGTTTCTGAATCACGATCGGGACCGTGATCTTGCCGCTGCCGAGCGCTACGTAAAACTCTTCGGCTTTGTGGTACCCCATCTCGCGCATCACGCCAGCCAACATCGGCGACGAGGCGATGCGCTGCGTCGGCAGGCGATTCTGCTTAAGGGCGTTCTGCAGCAGGTCGCGCCCCTTCTGCTCCGTGTCCTCGCGCTGCTCGCGCGCAAACCAGACACGAATCTTGTTGCGCGCCCGCGTCGTGGTCACCACGCCGAGCCAGTCACGCGACGGTCCACGATCTCCCTTCGACGTCAGCACCTCGACGATGTCGCCGGACGTCAGAGTCGACGACAACGACACGATACGTCCGTTGACCTTCGCACCCACGCAGCGATGGCCGACGTCCGTATGCACGGCGTACGCGAAGTCAAGCGGCGTCGCCCCGGTGGCCAGTGCCTTCAATTCGCCCTTCGGCGTAAACACGAAAATCTCATCGTCGACGAGTCCCGTGCGCAGATCTGCCATGTAGCCCTGCGGATCGCCTTCTGGAACGGCCACGAGATCGTCGAGCCATTGCGTCGCGACGCCCGCACGCTCCTTGTAAAGCCAATGGGCCGCTACACCGAACTCGGCGCGCTGATGCATCTGGACGGTGCGCACCTGAATCTCAAGTGGCTTGCCGTGCGGACCGATGATCGTCGTATGCAGCGACTGATACCCGTTCGACTTCGGGACAGCAACGTAGTCTTTGAAGCGACCCGGCATCGGCTTCCAGAGTGCGTGGATGACGCCAATCGTGCCGTAGCAATCTCGATCCGAGTCGACCAGCACGCGCATCGCCGTCAGATCGTAGATCTCGTTGAACTCCTTGCCGCGGCGGGCCATCTTTTCGTAGATCGAATAGAAGTGCTTGGCGCGCCCTGCAATTGAGGCCGTGATCGAGACAAGGCGCAACTGGTCGAGCAGCTGCTCGCCGGCCTCCGAAACGAAACGCTCGCGGTCAGCACGACGCTCATTGACCATCGACTCGATCTCCGCATACTTGCGCGGATAGAGCGTCGAGAAGGCGAGATCCTCGAGCTCCCACTTGATCGAGTGAATACCGAGGCGATGAGCGAGCGGTGCATAGACCTCGAGCGTCTCCTTGGCTTTCTGCAATTGCTTCTGCTTGCCGAGAAACGACAGCGTTCGCATGTTGTGCAGGCGATCGGCCAGCTTGATCACGATCACGCGGATGTCCTCGGCCATCGAGAGGATCATCTTGCGATAGTTCTCGGCCTCGGCCTCCTCGCGCGAGGCAAACTGGATCTTCGAGAGCTTGGTGACGCCCTCAACCAGCACGCGCACCTCAGGACCAAAGCGTTGCTCGATCTCGTCGGCAGTCGCCTCGGTGTCTTCGACGACATCGTGCAGCAGCGCTCCGATCAGGACGTTCTCGGGCTGCCGCAACTGTGCACAGATCTTGGCAACGCTCCAGGGGTGGTAGACGAAGGGCTCGCCGCTCTTGCGCAACTGCCCGTCGTGATGGAGACAGGCCACTTCGAAGGCGGCGGCCAAGCGCTCCGCATCGGCGTCCGGCGCGTACTCGTGGACGTCTTCAATCAGTTCGTCCAGCAGTTCGCGGTGAATCTCCGCGGCGGGTACAAGTTCGGTAACGGACATCGCCTAGCGAATGGTACCGGAGTCCGATTCCACGTCGGGAGGACACCACAACCGCGCGGATGTCATGTCCTCCCTAGCGAAGCGGCTCGACTCCATAAGGATCGTCATCGCCTAGCTCCTGCTCTCGCGATAGGCGGCTGCTTCGTCCACGAAGGAGACGAGGGCATCGCGGGCGTCGTGTGGGCC
>CAMAWJ010000004.1 GCA_945861955.1 Bifidobacterium breve | reverse complement strand
CGTTGCGAGCCGGCCCAAGGCGCAGTCGAACGCCAGGCTGGTCGACGTCCGAGGCGCGCGCCACGCGCATAGTTGCTGTCGACCAGGACTCATCTCTGCCCTCGGCAGTCTCCACAACCACGTGCACGCGCAACCGGCTTCCGGCATCTGCAGTGGCGACGAGGTAGGCCGTGTCATGCGCTCCAGGAATCTCCACAAAGCTACCGGCGTCCACTGAACGCTCCCAGCTGAGCGTTAGATCGATCTCCATCGCCTCTTCGACCTGCGTGTCTGTAGCCTCAAGACGCTGGCCGACCACTGCCTCGCCGCCGATCACAGGCGGGCTGGTGATGACGGGCGCAGCCTGACAGTTCGCCGCCAGAGCGAATACGAAGAACAGCGTGAGGAGGAGCGATCTCATCGACAGGCCAGCGCGGCCGAGCCGAGTCCGCACGACAGTGTTGTTGCCGGAGTTGCAGTGCGTGGAGCACTTGGCGACGCGGGCGTGACAGCCTCGCTGCTCGCGCGATTGTCGTTCGCCGCGGCCGAGCGGGCAGCGTTCGAGCTCGCTGTCACTGTGGGCTTCGCGTTCGCCAGCAACTGGCGAGCGGCCTCGAGTGCGAGCAGGCGACCAGCGGGACCATACGGTCCCTCACCGGGACTCGCCGAAAGTTCGGGCGGCGGCTCACTGAACACCCGCGGCGGCGGTGCCTGCCCGCCGAGCAGGCTCGCTGTTGTCAATGCACCGAGCGTCCCCGCCAGCAGCAGCGCCGCTGCGACGCCTCCTATTAATCGCCAACGCACGGCACGCCGCACGGCACTGTCGACATGATCGGTGACCCGCACGAGCACGCCACCACCCAAGCCTGCCGCTCTACCCCGCGCCGCGACGCCCTGCCATTCGGGACGCAGTCGGGAGATCGCCATCCAGAGACTGTTTGACGATCGTCCTGTGCGACGTCCCGCCTCGACGTACGAGAGCTCGCTGCTGACGAGTGCGAGCGCGATGTCGTTCGGGATTCCCATCCGTTCGGCGGTCCAGGCAGCGGTGCGCTCGACGTCGATCCGAAAGCGCGTCAGATCGACAGGGTCGCGCTCAAACTCTGTCGTGGCATCGATTGGGAGTTCGTCGACGTGCTCCTCGCGACGCCGTTGAGTATCTGCGCGCCACGCCTCGCGACGCACCGCACCATCGACGACGAGGTAGGCAAAGAGCCCGTTGGGGCCCGTGCGTTGCAGCACCCGCGTGGACTCCACACCAATCGGTTCCCACAGCCGCGCCGCGGCCTCCTCCAGCAATACGTGGTTCGTCCGCCCGACGTCTTCCGACCGATCGAGCGCGAGCGCTAGCTGGAGTGCTCGAGCCACTCCGTCGGCGACCGCCTGCTGCCGCTGCTGCAGACTCTGAGCGGCAGCAGCTGGGATCGCCTCTGCAAGTGCCAGCAGGACGGCCGGACGCGAACAGACATCACGAATGGCGCTGGCCGAGAGGTGCGGCCTTAGATCGGGGGTCGACGTGGCTGCCATGGAGAGACAAACTCACAACCTAATCTCTTCAAACGCGCGACCTCACCATCCGGTGAGAGGGCTTACGCGGGCGGGATTACGATCTCCCCGAGCGTCTGCACTTCGTGTTCGAGCTCGACGTCGAACTGCTCGCGCGCCCGTCGACGCGCCTCGATCATCAGCGCCACCACATCGGCGGACGTCGCCTCGGCGAAGTTCTCGATAAAGTTCGCGTGCTTCTCGGAAATCCTGGCGCCGCCGACCGTGTAGCCCTTGAGCCCACACGCCTCCAAGATCTGGCCGCTCGTCTGCTCGCCTGGCGGGTTTTTGAAGACGCTGCCGAACGTGCGCGCCTTGCGCGGTTGGGCGGCCGAACGGCGATCTTGGTAGTCCCGCACGAGTGCTTTGATCGCCGCGGGGTCGCCGGGCGCGAGGGACAACTCTGCCTGTGTGACGATCTCTCCCGGGCGGAGGTTCGAGTGGCGATAGGTCAGCTCAAGTTCGTCCACGCGTACTCGACGGCTGCCTGTGGCGCTGCAGATCGTCACGCTCACCAGTGTGTCCTTGAGTTCGCGCCCGTAGGCTCCTGCGTTCATCCTCACTGCACCCCCGATGGTGCCAGGAATTGCGCAGGCGAACTCGAAGCCCGCCAGACCAGCATCGCCAACCTTGCGCACGACTGCAGCGAGCGCTGCACCACCACCCACGGTGGCGCCAGCGTCGTTCACGTCGATCGCAGCGAGCGCCCCGTCGAGACGCAGCACGAGTCCAGCAAACCCCGAATCGGCAGGCAGCAGGTTCGAGCCGAGCCCGATCACAGCGATGGTGAGGTTTCGCTCTTCTGCCCATCGCAGCATCGCCAAGAGGGCCGATTCCTCTGTCGGCTCTGCCAAATACTGCGCCAGACCGCCCGTGCCGATCGTCGTATAGCGACTGAGTGGCACATCCGCCAAGACTCCTGCAGGCAGCGTGCTCAATTGAGCACCGCCCGCGCGATGCGATCAACAGGCCCAGCGCCGCAGCAAAGAATCAGATCACCGCTGCGGGCAATTCCTTGAATTTCCCGCGCGGCGGCACCGCCGGTGGCAATAAAGACGGCCTTCGAGCCGACCAGCTGGGCAATCCGACGAGCACTTGCCTCAGGATCGGGTGCCCCACGCGCCACGTACGTCTCGACCACAATCACCCGATCTGCTGCCTTCAGTGCCTCGGCAAACTGCTCACCAAAGGCGATCGTACGCCACGGCATGTGCGGTTGAAAGAGCACGATCAGGCGCTTTGGCTCTCGCCCGCGCGCTGCCGCGATGGCGGCTGCAAGCTCGGTCGGATGATGGGCGTAATCGTCGACGACGGTGTAGCCAAACGCGTGACCGACGACCTCGAAACGTCGTCCAGCACCCTCGAAACGTTCCAACGCCGCGAAGGCCTCGTCAAGCGACACCCCGAGGCGTTCGAGGACCAGTGCAGCGGCACAGGCATTCCCGGCATTGTGGACGCCCGGCACGGCGAGTCGCACCCGCTCGGGCCCACGCGACGGACGAAACGCAATGCCATCACCATCCGCAACGGCATTGAGCGCGCGGAGTCCCTCACCCGGACCGACACCAAACCGCGCCACCTCTGCCGCCGGAGCAATCGCGACACCGTCGCCGAGTACGATCAGCCCGTCCGTGGGCACCGTGTCAGCCCATTCGCCAAGCAACGCGACGACATCCTCGACAGAGTCGTAGTGATCGAGGTGGTCGAAGTCGACGTTCAGAATCACGCCAATCGTTGCCGGGAGTTGGAGAACGGAACGATCAGACTCGTCACCCTCCACGATCGCGATCTGGTCCGATCCACCCCGTGCGTTGGTGCCGAGCTGACGGACGTCGCCCCCAACGACAAACGTTGGGTCGAGACCCAGTTCAACTGCGGCAGCGGCCAGCATGGCACTCGTCGTGGTCTTGCCGTGCGCGCCCGTCACGACGACGCGAGCAGCGTGTTCGCGAAGAATGTCGGCGAGCGCCTCGGCTCGATGTTGGATCGGCAGTCCGAGTTCGCGCGCTCGGACCAGCTCGGGAGCGTCGTCGGCAATGGCACCAGAGACGATCAGGCGCTCGGCAGTCTCTGCGTGCTCGGCGCTATGGCCGACCGCGCAGGCAATCCCTTCGGCCATCAGCGCCTTCGTCACCCGTGTCGCCTCACGATCGCAGCCCGTCACCACCTGCCCACGTTGAGCCAGCACGCGCGCAATGCCACTCATGCCCGCTCCTCCCACGCCAACGAGGTGGATGCTCATCGCTTGGACTCCTCAGCCAGGCGCAGCAGTTCGTTGGCCATCTCTTGTGCCGCGTTGGGTCGAGCGAGCGAGCGCATTGCCTGTTCCATCGTGGCTTGACGCGTGGCATCGCCGATGATCGCGTCGATCGCCTTCCGCAAAGCCTGCGCCGTCAGCTGAGCGTCGGAGATCACGGTGGCGGCACCAGCGGCTGCAAACGAAGCGGCATTGAGCGTCTGATGATCATCTGCAGCACCAGCCCAGGGAATCAGCACCGCGGCACGCCCGGCGGCGGCGATCTCGGCCACTGACCCACCCGCACGAGCCACCACCACATCGGCGGCCGCGAGGAGCGTCGGCATGGCAGTGGTGAACTCCTGCTCTTCAAAGCGCTCTGGACCGCTCGTGGTGCGAGCCTTGCCACGACCGGCGATCAGGTAGCTGCGTTGCCCAGCGGGTACCCCATCGTCATAGGCAGCGCGCAGAGCCTTATTGATTGGCCCCGCACCGAGCGAGCCACCGAAGGCCACAATCACGCGCTCCTCCAGCGTTAGGCCTAGCTGGCTGCGGGCTTCGGCACGCGTTGTCTCGATAAAGGCCCGATCGACAGGGCGTCCCGTCACGAGGTACTTTGCGCCGCTGCGCCCCGCCACCGGGAAGGCGAGAAAGACGCGATCGACGAGCGGTGCCGCCAGCCGGTTGGCGAGGCCAAGTCGCGCGTCGGCTTCGCTCAGCGCCGAGGGAATTGAGTGTCGGCGAGCCGCGACCAGCATGGGCCCAGCAACATAGCCTCCGCCCCCAAAGACCACGTCGGGTCGAACGTCCTTAATGATCTTCGAGCAGGCGATCGGAGCCACGGCTGCTCGACCCAGCGCCTTGACGAGCTTGAGACTCGGGCGGCGCGGAAAACCGTCGACAGCGAACGGCACGAACGGGTAGCCCCGAGCCGGCACAAGCTCGGCTTCGATCCGCGCTGGCGTACCAGCAAACGTGACGTCTGCTCCACGCTCGCGCAAGGCGTCGGCGACAGCGAGCGCTGGTGCAACGTGGCCAACGGTTCCTCCAGCAGCAATCAGGATCCGCACTGGCATACCTTCAAGGCTAGAGGACGCCGCGGCGCCTAGCGCGCTTTCGCCGTAGTCCGCCGCCGAGTAGGACGTGCAACTGAAGTATCGGGCTCGGGCTCGGGCGCACGTCTTCGTCGAGTCGGTGGAGCAATCTGCGGCTCGCGGCTGATTGCAATCAGCATGCCAACCAGTGCCAAGATCACGATCCGCGACGACGAGCCATACGAGATCAGCGGCAGCGGAATGCCCGTCAGCGGCAAGATGCCCATCACAGCGCCAAGGTTGACAATGGCCTGTCCCACGATCAGCGCCGTCGCGCCAGCGGCCAAGAGGCGTTGAAACGGATCGACTGTGCGCATCGCGATCGTGTAGCCCGCCCAGGCGAAGACCGCAAACAGCGCGACGATCAAGACCGAGCCGAACAGGCCTAGCTCTTCGCCAATCACGGCAAAGATCATGTCGGTGTGCGCCTCAGGCAGGAAGTTGACTTTCTGCACGCTGGAACCCAAGCCGACCCCGAAGATGCCCCCGGAGCCGATCGCGATCATCGACTGGACCACTTGGTAGGCGCCATCGGCACTCTGCGACCACGGGTCGAGGAACGCGAGGAAGCGATCGCGACGGTACGGCGCGGCATAAATCAGCAAGGACCCGACCACAAGGCCAGCACTAAGCACCAAGGCGAGCAACGACTTTTTGGTGCCCGCCACGACAAGCAGGGCAAAGACCATCAGGCAGACCGCAATCGTCGTCCCGAGGTCGGGCTGCACCATGATCAGCGCGCAGACCACACCGACGACCAAGCCAATTGGCATCAACAGTTCTCTGACGGTCTCCGGCGGTCGTTTCCTGGTTGCGAGCATCGCTGCGACGATCAGGAGCGTCCCGACCTTTGCAAACTCGGAGGGCTGGATCGTGATTGGTCCGAGCGCCAGCCAGCGGGCAGCTCCGTTGACCGTGACGCCAACGCCTGGAACCTTGACGGCAATCAGACCGATCAGTGAGGCGATAAAGATGATTGGCGCAAAACGTCGCAGCCAGCCAGCCGGCACAAAAACCAGTCCCAGCATCAGGGCGACACCGAAGATCGTGTAGAGGAGGCCTGTCTTGATGAAATAGAGCGAATCAAAATTGAACTCAGAGTGCGTCATCGCGTATGCACTCGAGGCCGAGTACACCATCAACTGTCCAACGACGGTCAGGATGATCGTGACGATTCCTAACACCTGCCCCTCGAGTGGCAACTCACGCCGCAGCAAGGGTGGACTCGCTGCGTCGGAACGAAACAGCCGGAGAGGATTGGCGCGTTGCACAGCGCTGGTTTCGCCACTCGACTGGCATCCCCTCTGCCAGCAACTACGCAGCGCCGAGCGCTACAACCAACGCACGAAAGTGCTCTCCCCGAGCGACGTAGTCGGCAAATTCGTCGAAACTGGCGCAGGCCGGCGCGAGCAACACGTGCTCACCGCGTTCGGCGTCACGCGCGGCTGTCTTGACGGCAGCAGCAAGCCCCTCGCACAGCACCGCATCGACACCGGCCTCGGCCAGCGTTTCGTGCATGCGAGCCCCTGCGGGTCCAGTCAGATAGGCGCGTCGAATGCGGCCCGGAAGCGCGGTGGCGAGTGGGGCAAAATCGGCACCCTTATCGCTGCCGCCGAGAATCAACCGCACGGCGCCATCGGGAAACGCCGTCAGCGCCTTGATTGTGGCATCGACATTCGTCGCCTTGGAGTCGTTCCAGAACTGGACACCAGCGACGCTGCCGCAGTCCTCGAGTCGGTGCGGGACGGGCACAAAGTCGTGCACAGCCGCAGCAATACACTCAGGCGAGACGTCGACAGCCTGCACGAGCGCGGCCGCTACAGCCACGTTCTCACGATTGTGATCACCCAGCAACAGTCCGTCGGCAAACCCGTACGCCTCAGCATCGGCGCCATGGACGCGCACAATCTCGCCGTCACCCGGTAGCCGCGAGAGGTCAGCACAGCGTGGATCGTCATCGTTGAGGACCGCAATGTCGTTGTCATCTTGTGTCTCGAAGATCCGCAGTTTTGCGCGCTCGTAGTCTTCCAGCGAGCCGTGTCGATCCAGATGATCTGGCGTGATGTTGGTCACGGCCGCTGCATCGCAGTGAAAACTCACGATGTCTTCCAGTTGAAAACTCGACAGTTCGCAGACCACGATGCCGCCCTGTGGAAGGTGGACCGCGACCTCGCACAGCGCTGTGCCGACATTGCCACAGACGACGTGAGGTAGCGCTGCTGCGTAGAGCATCGCTCCGACCAGTTCGATCGTCGTGGTCTTGCCGTTCGTGCCCGTCACCCCGATCACGCGTGCGCCGGGTGGCAAGAGTCGATAGCCGAGCTCGACCTCTGCCCAAATCGGCAGGTCGAGCGCCCGCGCAGCGATCAGTAGAGGGTGATCGCTTGGCACGCCAGGGCTCTTGACGATGACATCGAACTCGCCCACATCGACAACGGCTGGTGCGACGATTGCACAGGGCGCGTCAACACTCTCGTCGGGCGCATCATCGACGAGCGTCACCTCCACCCCAGCCTCAAGTAACGCTCGCGCTGCCGCTCGGCCAGAACGGGCGGCACCCAGCACGAGCGGGTGATGTGGTAACTCGAAGTCGCCGCTCATACGTACTGGTCAAAGCGCACGTAGTAGAGGACGAACGCAATCGAGGAGAAGATCGAGGCCACGATCAAGAAACGGAACATGATCTTGGTTTCGCTCCAGGCCTTCATCTCGAAGTGGTGATGCACGGGTGCCATCAAGAAGACACGCCGACCAAAGCGTCGGAAGCTAATCACTTGGATGATCACGCTGCCAGCCTCGGCGACGAAGATGCCGCCAATCAAGGGCAGCAAGAGTTCTGTCTTCGTAAAGATCGCGAAGCCAGCGAGCGCGCCACCGAGCGCAAGCGACCCCGTGTCGCCCATAAAGACCTCAGCCGGATGACTGTTGAACCAGAGAAAACCCACACAGGCGCCGAGCAGCGCCGCGGCGAGGATCGCGAGGTCGAGCGTCTCTGACGTCTTCGATTGCAGGTCAAACAGCCCGGAACCGATCGCGGCATTTTCCATGCCCGGAACCGATAGTGCTCGCTGCCCCACTTGGAAGCCAATCACGCACATCGCGGTAAACGCAAGCATCGCGATCACGGAGGTGCCAGCCGCGAGGCCATCAAGACCGTCCGTCAGGTTGACGGCGTTCGAGGCTCCCACCACGATCAAGAAGACGAGCACGTACCACCCGGCACCAAGGTCGAGGTGGGTATCAGCAATGGGAATAAAGACGCTCGTTGAGATGCCCTCACGGACGGCCACAAAGCAGATGCCGGCCGAGATCAGAACCTGCCCCAGTAGCTTCCACCGTCCCTGCAGACCAAGCGAGCGACGCCGGATCACGCTGAGATAGTCGTCGAGAAAGCCAATCAGGCCACAGCCGACCATCACCCCGATAACCGCGAGGCTGCGCGCTCCGTAGGACGAGAAGATGGCGTAGGGAACGAGCGTTGCGAGGATGATCAGCAGGCCGCCCATGGTGGGTGTGCCGGACTTTGTCTGATGACCAACGGGGCCCTCATCGCGGATGCGCTGACCAACCTTGTAGCGGCGGAGCAAGGTAATAAAGCGTGGTCCAGCAAAGACCGAAATCAGAATCGCGACGACGCCAGAGGCGAGCACACTGGTCATGGAGCAGAGCCTTCGAGGCGTTCTGCAAGAAGTACTGGCACGACCTCTAGCCCAGCCGCCCGCGAGCCTTTGACCAGCACGCGATCGCCTGGCTGCACGGTGGCGAGCACCTGCTCGACGGCAGCAGTCGCATCGGCAACTGCAAAGCCCGACACTCCATCACCGGCTCCGTCGAGATAGGCACGTGCGAGATCCCCCACGGCGACCACCATATCGACCCCGACCCTCGCCGCCAGCGCTCCAACCTCTCGGTGGTACCTCTCCGCCTCTGGTCCGAGCTCGGCCATCAGCCCCAGGACAGCGATGCGGCGCCCTTCCGTTGGTGTCTCAGCCAGCAGCCGTAGCGCCGCCTCCATCGAGGCCGGGTTGGCGTTGTAGGTATCATTGACGACATCAATGCCGCCCGCGAGACGCTGCGTTTCGCCCCGCCAACGCGGCAGCGGAATCGCTCCTGCGCGCGCAGCGACAGCTTCGAGATCGAGGCCGAGAAGCTGACAGACCGCAATCGCAGCAGCCAAGTTGCGGGCATGGTGACGGCCGACGAGGTTGGTGCTGAGCGTCAGGAGTTCGCCATAGACGAGGTACGTCAAGTCCTGTCCGTCGTCGCGAACGATTCGGTCGACGAGCTGAACATCCGAGCCCGCCTCATCGCCAAAGGTCGTGATCTGCGCGTCGGCCGGCACGTACGGATCGAGCAGTGGCTCGGCAAAGGGCAGCACGAGATTCCCACCATCGCGGAGCCCCTCAGCGATCTCTGCCTTGGCAGCGGCAATCGCCTCGAGCGATCCGAGCAGCTCCACGTGCGCAACACCAATGTTCGTAATCACACCGATATCCGGCGCGGCAATCGCACAGAGTTCTGCGATCTGACCCTTGCCTCGCATCGCCAGCTCGCAGACCGCAACCTCGGTGTCCGCATTGATCCGCGTCAGGGTTAGCGGATAGCCGATCTCGTTGTTGTGGCCCTCGAGCGCCGCGACGACACGCCGCTGATCCGCAATCAGGTGCGCGAGCGCGTCCTTCGTCGACGTTTTTCCTGTGCTGCCCGTAATGCCAACGCGCCGCGCCAGCGTGGCTGCCGCGTTGACGTCGCCGATGCACTGCAGACAGCGAACGCTCGAGAACGTCGCCAGGATCGTCGGAATCGCCGTCTCGAGTGCCTTTTCGACATGGTCTTCTTCCACGACGACCGCAATCGCGCCGGCAGCCGTGGCTGCCTCGATGTGGTCGATACCACCTCGAATTGCGATGAAGAGATCGCCGGCCTCAACCAGCCGGGAATCGATGGCGACACCGGTGGCGCGGACCTGTGCGTCGCCACGCATCACCAGCGATGCCGGCACGTCCACGAGTTTGAGGGGAATCACGCCAGCACCTCTCGTGCAACCACACGATCGTCGAATGGAGTGATCACGCCATCGCTGTCTTGCCCTTGTTCGTGGCCCTTGCCGGCGATCAGGACAACGTCGCCTGGGCCGGCCAACTCGATCGCTCGAGCGATCGCAGTGCGGCGGTCCAACTCGACATCGATGCCTCCGTCGACACCGGCGAGCGCCTCGTCGACAATCGCCTGTGGATCCTCCGAGCGAGGGTTATCTGACGTGATGATCACGTGATCAGCCAAATCGCTGGCGACGCGTGCCATCTCGGGTCGCTTGCCGCGATCACGATCACCGCCGCATCCGAACACGACAATCACGCGGCCCGTGGCAAGATCGCGTACGGCGCGCAAGACATTTCCGAGTGCATCTGCTGTGTGTGCGTAGTCGACGATCACCGCAAATGGCTGGTTGTCGCTCACGACTTCGAGGCGACCCGGCACACCCGAAACCCGTGCAAGCCCCGCAACGATCGCCTCAATCTCAATGCCGGCAAGTCCGCCGCTGCTGGCGGCCGCAAGCGCATTTTCAACATTGAACATCCCGACGAGTTCTGTCTGCACGTCGACATCGCCCCACGGGCTGCACAAACGAAACCGCGTGCTGGTGGGGCCAAGCACGATCTGCTCGGCGCGTACCTCGGCAGCCGTTGCCTCGATGCCATAGCGGAGGTCGGACGAGAGTTGGCAGCCGTAGTCGTCGTCGGCGTTCGTGGCAGTCGGGCAACGGCCGTCGAAGAGCGATGCCTTGGCGGCGAAGTAGGCCTCCATGCTCGGGTGATAATCGAGGTGATCGCGCGTCAGGTTGGTAAAGGCCGCTGCGGCGAATGTGACACCCCCCACTCGCTCCTGCTCGAGCGCATGCGACGAGACCTCTATCGCGCACCCCGTATCGCCAGCATCAACCATCCGGCGAAAATCGCGGTGGAGATCGATCGCCTCTGTGGTCGTGCGCACCGCGGCCTCGCTCAGGCCACCAATCCGTCGTTCGATCGTGCCGAGCAGTCCCGCTTGCTGTCCTGCTGCAGCGAGAATCGCGTGCTGGAGATAGGCAGTAGTTGTCTTCCCGTTCGTTCCGGTCACGCCGAGCACACGAAGTTGACGCGATGGGTGTCCGAAAAACGTGTCTGCGAGCGGTCCCATCTGCGTCCGTGTCGAGGCGACAATGACCTGTGGAACGGCAATCGGTAACTCACGCTCGACAACGAGAGCAACGGCACCTGCCGCTACGGCCGCCTCAGCATGGTCGTGCCCATCCGTGGTGGCGCCTGGAGCGCAGAAGAACAATGTCCCGTCTGCGACTCGTCGCGAGTCGTACGCGAGGTCGACGACGTCAACTCCAGCAATTGGGAGCGTCGTGCCCCGCGCTAGAACGGGACCGAGGAGGTCCGTGAGCAGCACTATGAGCCAAATCCTAGTCCGCCTGCCCCGCGGATTCCCCGTTCTGGTGTCCGGAGCAGTTCGGCACCAGTTGCGGCGGGCATGCCTACTCCGCTGCGGTGTCGGGGCGATCCTGCTGTACGCCGAGCGCAATCAGGGCTCGCTCGGTCAGTTTCGCGAACGCCGGTCCGGCAACTTCGCCACCGTAGTACTGCCCACCGCGCGGTTGGTCGACCATGATCAGCGTCAAGACCCGTGGATTCTTAACCGGCGCGAAACCGACGAACCAGGCGAGGTAGCGGTTATCGGAGTACGTGCCGTCCTTGTCGATCTTCTTCGTAGTGCCGGTCTTGCCCGCCACGGAGTAGCCCGGGATCTGTGCCGCCGAGGCTGTTCCTTGATCCGAGACAACGCCCTCCAGCATGCCCACGAGCGTGTTCGCCGCGCGCGTTGGCATGACGCGCTGCTGCTTCAGCCCAACCGGGCCCTGTCCATCAATGCGTGTCACGAGGTGCGGTGTGGTTTGGATGCCACCATTCGCGATCGTGGCGTATAGCTGAGCAATCTGAATTGGTGTGGTGGCGATGCCGTGCCCAATCGGAATGTTCAGCGGCGACGTTCCCGACCAGTCCTTGTAGGCGGGTACGATGCCCGCCACTTCGCCTGGTAGGTCGATGCCGGTTGGCGCGCCGAAGCCGAACCGATTGATCCACTTTGCCAAGATGCTGTCGCGCGCACCCGATGTCGACAGGTGCTCGTAGGCAAGCTTGGCAACACCAATGTTGGACGACATTCGCAGCGCCTCAGTCGCGGTCTTGACACCAGGGTCTGGGTGCGAATCGCGCAGAATCCCGTCGTACAACTGCCATTCGGGGCCGACATCGACAGTGGTCGATGGCGAGATGCGCCCCGTTGCCAACCCTGCTCCAAGCGTCACAGCCTTAAAGGTCGAACCAGGCTCATAGACGTCGGTGATCGCTCGTAGGCGGACCTGAGCCGCGGTCGCCTGCCGAAAGTCACCTTCCGCGGGTGCGGGTGCGGATGCCATGGCGAGGATCTCGCCGGTCTTCGGATCCATCACGATCGCAGTCACGGCTTTCGCGCGATACTCCGTACGCGTCTCCGCCGTGACAGCCTCGGCTTCGATCTGGATCTGACGGTCAAGCCCAGTGCTAATCGTGTGCCCTGGGCGCATCTCTTGCTGGCTGATCACGTTGATGGCGTTACCGGCCGGATCTTCAATCCGCACTTCAAGGCCGTTGGTGCCACGCAAGATCTCGTCGTATTGCAGCTCGAGGCCGGCGAGCCCCTTGCTCTCTAGATCAGTTACCCCAATCACAGGGGCGGCGATGGCGCTCGGATAGACGCGTCGGTGTTCGGTCGTAAAGTCGAGCCCCTCGATGCCCATCGCCTGCACGCGCTTGGCGGCGGCGGCTGGTACCTGGCGCGCGAGGTCGACGTGTGCAGGTCCGCTCGTTTGGAGTCGCTGCATGATCGTGTCGGGCGACTCGCCACTGGCCTCTGCGACCGCTGCCACAACCCGGGCAGGGTCGGTAATCATCGCCGTCGTTGCACCGATCGTGCTGGCCTGTTCGGTGAGCGCGAGGCGATACCCGTCACGGTCGAGGATCGCGCCACGGGGCGCGGTGGTGACGATCTCAACGCGATGCTGACCAGTCGCACGCGTGGAATACCAATCGCCGTCGACCACCTGCATCTGCACGGCCCGTCCAAGGCAGATCACGAGAAACAGCGCGGCTGCTACGAGCAACCAGCGGATTCGTCGCTCCGGCGGGGGAATCGGACGCTGGCGTGTCGAGCGACGCGGCGTTCGAGGGGGAGCAGAGCGCGTGGCCACGTTAGTTGGTCTGCTGGTCCTTCGGAATGCTGATCGGGAGCGTTCGCATCGCCTGCGACGGCACCAGCACCATGCCGTAGGCGGCAGCGGCTCGCTCAACGCGACCATCTGCCAGCCGTTGTTCCGTTTCGGCCTGGATGTTTGTGGCGTCGTTCTGGGTGGCCTCAACCTGCGTACGCAACTCGCCAGCCTGCATCGTGCCGCGAAGGGACGAGACATGCAGATAGACCACCAAGGAGAGCACAACACCAATAATCGCGATCATCGTTGCAATTCGAAATGGCGCCAGCCTTCCATTCACCGAGGCTCGTGTGGCGCGTGTGCGACGCGTCGCTGCTCGACGTCGCGGCGCTGCCTTGGCACCGTCGATTGGGCGCGGAGCGGGCTTGCGGCGTGGGCGCGGTGGCGCGGTGGTTGGGCGCGGAACGGCAACGGCCATCAGGCGGCGTCCTTCGGCAGGGTGGCAGGTGTCCGCTCAGCGACGCGTAGGCGCGACGAAGCGGCGCGAGGATTGCGGTCAAGTTCAGACGAGCCAGGACGAATCACCCGAGGCGTCAAGACACGCAGCGTGGCCTCACGATTGCACCCACAGATCGGAAGATCAGGCGGGCACGTGCACGGTGCAGAGGCGTCACGGAACCGCTCTTTGACGATTCGATCCTCGAGCGAATGGAACGAGATGACTGCGATGCGGCCACCGGGCTTGAGGATCTGCATGGCTGCATCGAGACCGTCTTCGACCATCGCCAGCTCGTCGTTGACAGCAATGCGGAGTGCTTGGAAGACGCGCTTGGCAGGATGCCCCGAGCCGAACTGCGCTGGCGTCGGAATCGCGTGGCGGATCGTGTCGACGAGGTCGGCGCTGCGCTCGTAGGGCTGTGACATGCGGCGGCGGCAGATGGCGCGAGCGATCTGGCGCGAGTAGCGCTCTTCGCCGTAGCGCGAGAACATGTCGGCGAGCTCGCGCTCTGAGAGGTTGGCGAGTAGGTCGGCGGCGGTGTCGCCCCCACGCGGATCCATGCGCATGTCGAGCGGCGCGTCAACAGCGTAGGAGAAGCCGCGCTCGGGCTGGTCGATTTGCATCGAGGAGACGCCGAGATCGAGCAGGATCGCATCGGCTTCGACGTTCTCGATGGCGAGCGAGCGGAAGGCGTCCACGAAATCACGCTTGAGGAGGCGCACGGCCATGTCGGGATGGGAGGCTCGAAACGAGCGGGCACGATTCTCGACCGAGGGGTCGCGATCGATCGCGACGTAGGCCCCACGCCCCTGCATCAACTCGGCCAGCATCGTGGCGTGTCCACCCGCACCAAAGGTGCCGTCGACGACGGTCATGCCGGGCTGCACGTCGAGCAGAGCCACGACTTCGTGTGCGAGCACGGGATCATGGATGGCAGCGTTAGCGGGCATCACGGACCAGGCGTTCTGCGACATTTTCGGCACTACCTTCCAAGTCGGCGAGGCCACGTTCCCAGGCCACGCGATCCCAAATTTCGAGTCGATCACGAACACCAACGACGACGATCTCGCGTTGGAGTACGGCGTGCTGCATCAGTGGTGCGGGTAGCGCGACGCGTCCCTGCCGGTCGAGCTCGGCTTCGACAGCGCCACCAAAGAGGAAACGCTCGAGCTGGCGGCCTTCGCGCGTAAACGGATCAAGGCGCGAGGTCTGCGCCTCAACAAAGCTTTCCCAGCCGTCACGGGCGTAGATCGCGACGCAGTGATCAAGGCCTCGCGTGACGAACAGACCGTCGGCGAATGGCTCGCGCAGACGAGCAGGAACCGTCACGCGGTTCTTCTCGTCGAGCTTCTGAGCGTATTCACCAAGCAGCATTTCGGGTCATTTCTCTGGTGTTCAGAGTCCCCACTCGGGTTCCCCTTTGGTACCAATGCGCCCCACCATACCCCACTTTGTCCCACCTTGCAACTATTTCGTGAGAGTCGAACATATGTTCGTATCAGCATGGTTGAGCCGAAAAGGACCCCCAGATGCGATCGTGCCATCCAACCTTTGTGACAGCCCGCTAAGGCCAGTCCCCCACCTCGCCCCACCCACCAATGTCCAGAAGTGTTAGAGCTCTAGTGCTCGGTGCCGTACGGGCCGCGACGACAGACGGTCTCTGCCCCCCAGGCGGCACCGGTCTGGACCGCTGCCGCCAGCGGCAAGCCCAAACCGAGACCGTACGTCAATCCAGCCGCAAAACAGTCACCGGCGCCATACGTGTCGACCGGGTCGCCCGGGAGCGAAACGGCATCCCACAGTCCCGAATCGTCCGTCGACATCCACCGCCCACCGCGGTTGCCATCGGTCAGGACAATCGCGTTCGTGTGCTTGCCAAGCACGCGAAAATCGACTTCTTCGCCACGATCCGTCAGCGAACTCACAACCACATCTGCCTTCACGCCACTCTCAATCAAGGCCTGGAGTTGGCGCGCCGAGCAGACCAGCGACCCGGCAACACGCGCCGCAGCGATGCCCGAGGGCTCGCCACACGTCGCATAGACCGCCGAACAGTCGGCGAGGCTCTCCCAGCCGAGCGGGTCGTCGCCACGCGGATACTCGTTCGGTTGCGACACGATGATCGTGCGATCGCCCAAGTCGTCAAGAATCGTGACGGCACGCGCCTGACGTCCAGCACGCTCTGACACCCGTAAGTCGATACCTTCAGCCAGCATCCGCTCGCGCGTCGCCGCACCCTCAGCATCGTTGGCGAGCGCGGTCACGAAGACGACCTCAGCACCAGCGCGAGCCAGTGCAATGGCAGCGACTGCGCCACCACCAGCTGGTTCTTCGAATGGCTCGGCAAGATGCACGATCTCGCCGGAAGTCGGTGGCGCCGCCGCCCGCCCAAACAGCACCCATTCAACATGCCCCACGACCGCGATCTTCGGGCGGGTCGGGCTCATGTTGATCGACTAGACGCGAAGGCCGTGCTCGCGCACAGCGGTCGCCATCGACTCGATGTGCTCGTCCCAGTCCTGACCCGGCGTCCAGTTAGGCACCGCAACACCCGCGTTACGCAGCGTGGCCACCAGCTGATCAGCCAGCTTATCTTCGAACAACTTCGACGCCGAAGCGATTGCCTCCTCGCGGGTTGGCGCGAGAATCTGCATGGGCTTTGTCAGGGAATTGCCAGCCGGTCGGATCGTGGCGTACCACCCCTCGGGGCGCGCAGGCTCCAGAAAGACTTGGAAGCCGAAGTGGCGGGCGCGGGCCTTGAGGGCATTGGCGTCGTTAGCGATGTTCACAGGCAGGAACCCTACAGGAAGCGATTGTCAATCAGCCGACGTTGTCGATCGCGCGATCGAGGAACAGCGCAGCAGAAATCAGCGAGAGGTGCGTAAACGCCTGTGGAAAGTTTCCGAGTGCCTCGCCCGATGCGCCAATCTCCTCCGAGTACAACCCGAGATGGTTGGCGTAGGTCTGCATCTTCTCGAAGGCCAGACGCGCCTCGTCGATGTTGCCGGAACGCGCCAGAGCCTCGACCCACCAGAACGTGCAGATCGAGAAGGTCCCCTCTTCGCCACCAAGACCATCATCAGCAGCAAGCGTGGGGTTGTAGCGGTAGACGAGCGAATCCGTCACGAGTTCGTCGCGAATCGCTTCAATCGTCGAGAGCATCATGGGATCGTTAGGTGCGATGAAGTGCCCCATCACCATCATCAGTGTCGACGCGTCGAGCACGTCACCGTCAAGCACTTGCACAAAGGCTTGGCGCTTCTTCGAATAGCCTCGTTGCATGACCTGCTCGTAGATTGCATCGCGCGTCTCGCGCCAACGAATGCGTGGGCAGGGAAACCCGCGCGCTTCGGCGATGCGGAGCGCGCGGTCGAAGGCGATCCAACTCATCACGCGCGAGTACGTGAAGTGCTGCGGTCCGCCGCGCACCTCCCAGATCCCCTCGTCTTTGGAATCCCAATTCTCGGAGAGCCAATCCAACAACTCAACGACAACCATCCAGAGCTCGTAGTCAATTGGGGCACCCGACTTGTTGTACAGATAGATGCTGTTGATCAGCTCGCCATAGATATCGAGCTGCAACTGGCCGGCAGCACCGTTGCCGACCCGCACGGGCTTTGAACCGCGATACCCCGAGAGGTGATCGAGCTCGAACTCTTCGAGCTCGTGTCGCCCGTCAATGCCGTACATGATCTGGAGTGGTCCAGCGTTTGACGAGTGCTGTTCGAGGGCACGCTCCTTGAGGAAGGCCATGAACTGGCTGGCCTCTTCCTTAAAGCCGAGTTTGAGGAAGGCGAAGAGTGTGAAGGACGAGTCGCGAATCCAGGTGTAGCGATAGTCCCAGTTGCGAGCACCGCCGATCGTCTCCGGTAGCGACATGGTTGGCGACGCGACGATTGCGCCCGTCGGCCGGTAACACAGCAGTTTCAAGACCAGGGCAGAACGGCGCACCGTCTCGCGCCAGCGCCCGCGGTACGTGCACTGGTGCAGCCAATCGCGCCAAAACTTCACGGTCTCGGCGAAGAGGTGCTCACAGACTTCGGGCGGGAATGGTCGCGCTGAGTGACCGCCGGCAGGAACGCGCTCGAGGACGAAGGTCAGGCGCTGGCCCGCTTCGAGCGTAAAGAAGGCATGGACATCGCCACCGTCTGTTGTGAGAGCCACCGGCGAATCGAGTGCGAGGGTGAGGTCGTCCGTCTCGAACACCACCCCGTGCTCGTCCACCTTGATGGCGTGCTCGGTGCGACCGTAGTTAAAGCGCGGCGAGCAGTCGAGCTGAAAATGCATGTGCCCCCGTACGCACTGCACGGTGCGCACGATGCGGTGACGATCTTCCTCAACCGAGCCAACTGGCATAAAGTCAACCAATTCGCCGACGCCCGTGCTCGAGAGAAAACGCGTGATCAGAACATTCGTGTCAGGGAGGTAGAGCTGTTTTGTCCGCACATCGCGATCCGGTGGGCCGATGCGAAACGACCCACCTTTCTCTTGGTCGAGAATCCCACCGAAGACGCTGGGCGAGTCGAAGCGTGGACAGCAGTACCAGTCAATTGCGCCTTGCTCGGTGACGAGCGCTACCGAATGGAGGTCGCCGATGATCCCGTGATCTTCAATCGCCGCGTAATCCACGCATTCCCCCTCTCCACAGAGGGAGAGTCTACGCGGAATGCGTGCTGAGGTTGAGATCGGCGACGAGCCGATCCTTCGGCTTCAGACCGACGGAGCGCTCGACGACCTCGCCGTCCTTGAACAGCGCGACCATCGGGATCGAGAGGACGTTGTACTTGCCGGCTAGACCGGGCTCGGCGTCAACGTCGAGCTTGGCGATCTTGACCTTGCCTGCGTACTCGCCGGCGAGCTCGTCGATGATCGGCGACAGCGCTTTACAGGGTCCACACCACTCGGCCCAAAAATCGATCAGGACAGGAATGTCCGATTCGATGACTTCGCCCTGGAAGTTGGCGCTGTTGATCTCGAGTGCATCGGACATGTGGTGCTCCTTCTGGGGCAAAGCCGTGGAGTTAAAGAGTATGCCGGGCGCGTCGCCCGCCTATCTGATAGACGAACGACGCGCCGCTGGCATTCCCGCTACTTCGTGTAGAGCTTGGTGAGCTCGAACTTGCCGGTCGTCGCGTCAACGTCCAGGATCGCGACGGGGACGTTCGAGCGGTACCCGGTCTTCGGATCAATTGTGATCCTGCCCGTTGCGCCGGAGAGGTTCGTGATGCGGAATGCCTGCTTCGAAACGGCGTGGTAATTCAGGCTACCTGCACGTCGAATCGCGCTGACCATCGTGTAGACCGAGTCGTACGTAAAGATTCCCCATGGGCCGGGGTTGGTGTTGAACTTCTTGGCGTAGTTCTTGACGTACGCCGTCGACTTGGTGTTGCCGAACTGACTTGGCGTCGGCACGCCACTAAAGGTGCAGGCGGATGCTGCCGGAATGCCAGCCGCCTTGACGAAGGCTGCGTCCTGGTTGGCGAGGCCCATGAAGCACTTGGTCGGGTGGCTGGCCTGCGCATCGAGCAGGTTCTTGGCAATGATGGCGCCCTGCGGGTAGTACGTGCTGACGTAGACCACATCAGGATTGTTCGTCACTGCCTGCGCGACTTGCGCGCTGTAGTCCTTGCTCTTGGGATCGATGGCGATCTTCGTCACCAGCACGCCCTTTTTGTTGAGTGCCGCGAACATGCGGTCCGCCATGCCCTTGGTGTAGGTGTCGGGGTCGAACAAGATCGAGACTTTGCCGACCTTTTGCTCGGTCATCCACTGGACCTCGACGGGCGAGATCTGAGAGTTCTTCGGCTGCACGGTGATGCCCAGTTTCTTGGTGTCATCGGTCGAGGTCAGCTGGACAGGAAACACGCCACCAGCGATATAGATCGGCAGGTTGGCGAGGCCGACGGACGAGTTGTACGGTCCAATCAGTCCAAATGGCTTCTGCTTGACGAGGTTCTCGGCGACGGTTACGCCAATCGACGCTGTTGCCTTGTCGTTGCCGGTGATCAGCTTGATCTGCATCCCAAGCACGCCGCCAGCCTTGTTGATCTCGGCAATGGCGAGCTTCGTGCCCCGCAGCATGTCTTGCCCGTTGGCTGCCTGGCCACCCGTCAACGGACCTTCAAAGGCGAGCGTCAGCGTGCCTGCGCGTGGAGTCAAACTCCGGGCCGCAGCAATTGGAACGGCAATCGCTGCGATGGCAACGACCACACACAGGGTCATAAAACGACGATGCACGAAGACTCTCCCGGATTGAATTTGGGCAGTGTAGCGAGCCTCGCAGGGGGCAAACCCTCAGTGCTCAACTGGTGCGTTATCGCCGAAGGGACGCCCAAATCCGCCGATGTTCGCATTGAGCCGCCAGCCGTCATAGGTGCGTGCGCGAACGGCGTTGCCCGAGTTGCCTTCGATCGTGTCGATCGTTGTGGGCGTAGCCCGTCGCACGATGCCGACGTGGCCGAACGAAAACCAGACAACGTCGCCTGGCTGTGGGTCGGCGACGAGCCGGTCGCGAAACGCACCCCGCTCGGCGAACCAGCCCCGTACATCGAGCGTCCATGCCAATCGCCAGCCACCAGATGCACCACCGGTGAATGGTCGTCCTGCAGCTCGCAACACCCAGGAGACAAAATCGGCGCACCACGCTTCGGCATTGCCATCGGTAAAGTCGATGATCCCCGGACCGGTATTCGAGCCAGATGGCACCTCAACGATGCGTAGCCGCTCAAGGCGCTCGGCGATCGCGACGATTGAGCCCCCTTCGATGCTGGGCAGCGATGCGACGGGAAAGAGACCGAAGGATTGCACCGCTCCCAGAGCGTCCCTCTGCCCCGGGGCCTGCTGGCCGACCTCTGCCATCATCGGCGAGAGCGGTGGCATGGTCGCGAGACGGCCATTCGCAAACTTCAAGCCCACCGTGGCGAGCACGGTACACGCCATCAGCACCGCGACCCACTCCGTGGTTGCCTGTCCGCTCCGTCTTGCGAGCATCAGCCCATCACCGGGCCGATCAGGCTACGCAGCACCAGCGCCTGGCCGCCAATCACGATCAGCAGTGCTGCCGGTGCCAGCAACCCACCAATCACGAGCAGCATCTTTGGTGCAGCCGCGGCTGCGCGCTCACGCGCTGCCGCCCGGGCCTGAAGTCGCGCATCGCCCGCCAGTAGGCGCAGCGCGCCAGCAATCGGGACGCCCAGTTCCTCGCTCTGTTGGAACAAGGACCCCAATGGTCGCAGCGCAGGGTGAGACGCACGCATCGACGCGCCGAGGCCGACCCCAGCCGCCGCCTGGATGGCATCGACGAGCACACTGCGGAGCGGTTCAGTCGCGAACGCCGCGACGCGCTTGACGGCCAGGTCGGGAGCAGCACCACCGTCGACCGTGGCTGCGAGCAACTCGAGCACGTCGGGCAGGGCAGCCGTGATCTGCTCGGCTCGTCGCCGCTGCAGAGCACGCTGACGGCGGCGAGTCGAGATGACCGCGACGCCACAACCACTGAGTCCACCGACTGCCGCCACGACCAGACTGCCAGTCCCGAGCCAACACAGCCAGAGACCGACGCTACCCCAGCCAGCCAGCCACGCGATCGAAACGGCCCGTCGTGGGGGTGTCGTCACAACCCCACCGCCCGCGCGATGCGGCGAAGCAAGAACAGTGCGACGCAGGTCAGACCCGCCGAGACACCGAGTATCGCCAGTCCCGGAGCGGTCGTAAAGAGCGCAGCAAGTGCCGATGGCGCAAGCACGCCGAGAAATCCGAGTGAGACCACGGGCGCGAGCGGCACGATGCGCGCCGCCAGCCTGGCCTGCGCAGTGGCGACCTCGGCTTCGAGGCGGAGACGCTCACGATCGGCAAGCCCCTCAGCGACGGCCGCGAGCGATGCCACGAGGTCGCCGCCGAGTTCCTGATGCAGCTCGATCGTTCCCACCAATACGGTGCCGCCGGGGACAGGTAGCAGTGGCGCGAGGGCGCTACGCGTTGCAGCGCCCGAACGGAGACCCGCTGCACAGGCACGGAGCAGGTCCACAGCGACCTCGTCCACTGCATCCGCTGCGCGATCGAAGGCGTCTGCGATTGGGAGCCCCGCCGCACAGCAGCGAGCCAGCGCCCGCGCGATCTCCGGCAGTGTCCGCGCAAGCAGGCCCACCGTTGGGTCGCTCCGTCGGAAGAGCCTCATCGCTCGACCGCTTGGAGATGCCAGCCGACCCCAGCGCGCTCAACGCGATCGACGGATGCCACACAGCGGTTTCCGTCTGGGGATCGCACGACGTGAACCACCGCGTGAACCGCCGAGGCAATCTGCTCACGAATTGCGGTGTGGGGAATATCGACACCGCCCATCAGTGCCATCGTCTCGAGCCGACGCAATGCGTCTTTCGGACCATTGGCATGGATCGTGGCGAGTGAGCCATCGTGGCCCGTGTTCATGGCAAGCAAGAGGTCGATTGCCTCGCCTCCACGAATCTCTCCGACGATCAACCGGTCCGGTCGCATCCGCAGCGCGTTGCGGATCAGCTGCCGCAGCTCGATCGCTCCCTTCCCCTCGACGTTGGCTGGCCGCGCCTCCAGCCGCGCCACGTGTTCGGCCTGAACGGATAGCTCGGCGGCATCTTCGACAGTTACGAGACGTTCATTCGTTGGCACCAAACCCGTCAGCGCCCCAAGCAACGTCGTCTTACCCGTACCCGTCCCTCCGCTGATGAGCATGTTGCGGCGGCTCTGCACGAGCATCGTCAGGTCGATCGCCTGCTCGGCCGAGATCGAGCCACGCTCCACGAGGTCGCTAAATCGCAGCGGCGCCGTGCCGAAGCGACGGATCGTGATCAGTGGCCCGTCAACCGCGAGCGGTGGCAGAACGACGTTGACGCGCGAACCATCCGGCAGGCGAGCATCGACCATCGGCGTTGCGTCGTCAATGCGCCGCCCACAGGCAGCCACCAATCTGACTGCCGTCTGCCTCAGCTCGAGCGAATCGCGAAAGCGTGTGTCGACACGGCGCAACTGGCCATCCAACTCGACCCAGACATCGAATGGACCGTTGACGACAACCTCGCCAACCTCGGGGTTCATCAGGAGCGGCGCCAAGGGGCCAGCCAACGACAGCAGCGAGGTCATCCGCGCTCCCTTGGGCCGAGTGCGGCGAGCCGCCCCTCGACGAGGAGCAGTAGCTCGTCGCCATGGCGCACGTCGATGCACGTCTGGCTTCCTCGCAGCCGCCCGACTGTACGCTCGACAATTGTGGGCGCGGTTGGGCACAACACGATCCGGGCGGCATCGACACCCAGCCGTACGAGTCGCTGCTGCGTCCGCTCGATGGCATCAAAACGATTGGTATGCCCGACGATGACAATCACGTCCGCGTCAACGACCGGCTCGCAGGATGGCCCGACCGGACGCGCGGCGTCGACCACGATCAGGGAGACCTGACGCATCGCCTGCCTCGTCAGCTCTCGTAGCGCGCCATCTCGAATCAACCAAACGAGCTCGGGACGCGGACCGATTTCAACGAACCAACCAAACGGCACCCGTTGCGCGAGTGTCGAAAACGCGTTGCCCTCGCCCTCGCGTACCGCGGCAAGGCCGGCATCCCCAATCCGACTACCGACACCAAGGATCGTCCCGAGCGTTCCGCCGGTGAGATCCGCGTCGATCAGGCAGACCCCCCGATCCGCATCGCTCGCGATGGCCAGTGCGGCTGTGGACGTACCCGCTCCACCATGCGCACCGACGAGCACCACAGAGCGTCCTGCAGAATGGCTGCGCTCGAGCGTTGCTGGCAGCGACCGCGTTTCATAGTTTGCTTCGGCAACCGCCATCACAGACCCCGGTCCAGTTGGGGGACCTGGAGTACGACACGTGTTCCACGATCGCGGCGTTCTAGCTGCGATGTTCCACCCGCTGCCGCGACGACTCGTCGTACGCTCGAGAGCCCAAGTCCTGCGCGCCCCGGGGACGTGCCGCCCTGTACAAACGCGCACTCCAGCAGCTCCGGCGCAAATCCGGGACCTTCATCCTCAACGACAAACTCGACTGCGCCCACTTCGGTCTGCCTGACCGCGAGCGATACCTGTGTGCCAGGGGGTGCGTGGCGGGCCGCGTTCTCGGCGAGGTTAGCGACTGCACGAGCGATGCTCGAGTCGACGCACACCGCTGTGGAGAGAGCCGACGTAACGTGGACCTGCTGGGCTGCTGAGCCGGCGCTGCGAAGCCGATCGACCACATCGAGCAAGAGTTGATCGGCTGCGACCCCGAGCTGCGTATCGGTGGTGTCTGAGTGCGCGTCTCTGCACAGTTGCAACACGTCGTCGGCAATTACTGCCAACCGATCGCATTCTCGCTGGATTTGACCCCGCGCTCGCGCACGCTCCGAACTGTTCTGTGAACGCTCCAACCAATCGCCCGCCAGGGAGATTCCCGTCAAAGGGCTGCGTAAATCGTGCGCCATGATGCCGACGAGTTCGGCCTGCGACAGCACCTGCTGAGCGAGCGTTGCTCGCAGCCCGTCGACGACGCGAGCGAGATGCTCGATCGACGCAGGCTCTGCCGGTACGACCGCAGCAGACTCAGCGCCGCCCATTTCGCGCAGCGCTCGACAGACGCTTCCAAGGTCACGCGCTCGCACCACCCCAGCCCACAGCGCCCACCCTGCTCCGGCCAAGGCTCCTGTGCCGATGACGAGCAGCAGACCTCGCCAAAGTGCCTCGACGAGTGTGCCCTGCTCCCGGAACGGCACCTGCACGAAGCGCCCGTCACCGATCGGAGCGCTCCCGCTAGCAGCCTCCGAGCGCGTGCGTCCCGTGAGCACGACTGCGCCACCCGGAGGCGACCCTCCTTGACGCACGAGCTGAGCCACCAAGGTCGCCTCAGTCGCGGCCGCAGTTGCAGCGGCATGCGCGGACTGGTCTGCAGCCGGCCCGATCACGAAGGTATCGACGGCGACCACTAGGGTCGCCACGATCGCCACGGTTGCGATCGCGATGCGGAGCCAGAGACGAGTCATTGCAGCACGGTTCGCAGCGAGTACCCAACGCTCCAGTTGTTGATCACCCAGGGACCGTCAGCGACAGCGGTCAGTCGTCGCCGTAGCCGCGAGGCGTGCGAATCGAGGGTGCGCGTCCCGCAGTTGCGATACCCCCAGATGCGCTCCATCAGATCCTCTTTCATGTTGACCTTGTTGGGATCGCGCGCGAGGACGGCGAGCAGCTCGTACTCCTTGCCGGGGAGATGGATCAGCACGCCATCGAGGGTGACAGCGCGGGCTGCAAGGTCCATCGTCAGCGAGCCAACCGTCAGGACCGAAGCCACGCGCCCACTGAGTCGAGATTCCAACGATGCCGTTCGAAGCAGCAGCTCTGGATAGTTGAAGGGCTTCACGATGTAGTCATCTACCCCACGCTCGAACGCGCGGATTCGATCTTGCTCAGTGCCGCGTCCACTGACGACGACCACACCGATGTCGGACGCCCCGGCCTCGCCGGAGCGAATCATGCGAACGACGTCGAGACCCGAGCCATCAGGGAGAGAGACATCGATCAGCGCGATCTCGGTGCGGGTGCGACGTAACGCGACGAGAGCATCCGTGACGGTTCCGACGACGGTCACGGCGTGACCGTCTTGTCGCAGATTGTCGACCAGGAACTCCGAGATCATCTCGTCGTCCTCAACTACGAGCAGGCTTGCGCACATCTTCTAACTCCTTTGTGTAGATCCACCGACTGCCAACGGCAGAGCGTCGGGGTCGTGTGGTGCCTCCCAGTGAGGCCAGAACGGCACAGTAGGCACGTTGTCAGCGCTGCCGCAAGCGGCTTTTCGGCGAATGTGAGACGGGCTGCCGGTATCGGTGCCCGCGTGTGGAGATCGACGCTCAACACGTCCCCGGCTCTGATCGGTCGGTCCTTCTACGGCCACTAGACGCCGACCTGGAACCAGCCCGTTGGAGGCTGCCTGCCCACCAGCAAGCTCGAGCTGTGCGACACCGCCGCGAGCCCATCGCAGGCGTCGAGGTGGCACGCTTGCTGCCACTTCAAGCACACGCAGCGTTCGCGACAAAAAGACAATGTCGATGTCGCAGCGCATGCCGAAGGTGTGGATACAGCCAAGCGGATCGCGCAGCAAGAGACCCTCGCCAGGCCCGATCGAGGTGCGACCGATTAGTCCTCGCATTGCACCGAGACTGAAACTGCCAGCCGTCTCGACGGTCGGGACGAGGATCGAGCCAGAGTCGTAGTCGCAGAGTTGAATCATGTCGGCACCGTTGCGCAATCGCCGCGGCGCGGACGCGCGCGCGACGCAGAGATCGCGGCGGGTTGCGCGCCGGTCGACCGTTAGGGCGCGCGTACTCGATTCGGCAACCACCGCTTCGCTACGCTCCGCTCGTGGACTGTGCAGACTTTCATTCGGGCGACGACGTGACGCTGGCCTTCTTGGGCTGCACATACTCGTTCGCTCGCGCCGACTTCGAGCAACGCGTGCTGCGAGCCGCAGTCGAACTCGAGTTGGCGACCCGCCCGCTCTCGCGCTCGACGCGGGCCGATCTCGTGGCGGCAGCAATCGACGGCGAATTGACTGCGCCTCGCTCTCAGGTTGGCGAGCAGCTCGTCGATCTCTGCGGGCGCGACAGCGAAGACCCGATCTACTGGCTCCGCAAACTGGTCTTCCGCTCGGCCTGGCTCGACCATCGAATCAAGCACGGACTTGTCGAGGTCGCATTCGACGATGCCGCCGGCGCCTTCCGGATCGAGCCGGGGCGCTACCCTCTACCAGGCGAGGGCCATCCTTCGTTCGCCGCACTCACCGTTCCAGAGGATCGCGCATGACCGACGACACCCCACAGCACGAGCCCGACCTGGCAGCAGAGATCGACGAGGTCAAGGAAATCGCTGCAGATCTGCGGGCGGTCTTGCCAACACGGATCGAGGCTGCGGTTGCTCGTGCACTCGATGCGCACGAGGGTACGGGCGTTGACCATCGCGTCGCCGAGTTGCACGCGCTGGCGATCGATACGGCGCAACGTACTCGTGCGCTTGCTGCGGACGTTCGCGCGGAGCGCGTCGGTCGCGTCGAAGATCTCGAAGTTGTTGTCGATGTACTGGTCGACGGGCTTGGTGCCGTGCGCGGTGACGTCGCGCGACTCGAAGCGCGCTCGCAGCGCATCGAGAAAGAACTCGAGCGCATCACCTGGGCACTCGATCGGGTCGGCTCGCAGCTCGAGCGGATTGCCGACGCTGACGCGTCAGCGCAGCCGCCGAGCGTGTAGATAGTTCTGGCGCTCGCTCGCGCAGAGACGCAGAGCCTCTGGCCAAGAAGGCACCGAGTTGAGACGCAGTGGCACGCAGAACGCGTCTGAACCCACTCGCCATCCATGCATTGCCGTGAGCCACTCGTAGCGGATGGTGCGTTCTCCGCCACAGAGCGCGTCGAGCTAGGGCCACACCGCGCGGCCGCTGGCGCCGCCCCTCACGCATGCTGTTCCTATGCGATCGCAACGCGGCCAGAGCACTGTCGAATACGTCGTGCTGGTCGGCTGTGTTGCCGCACTGCTTGCAATCGGTGCCACAACGCTCCCTGCCAGTGGCATCGTTGCCGCTGTCCAGTCCGCGTTCGATCGTTCGGAGCCCCCGACGGCCAGCCCGGCCGCCCTGGCTTATGTAGATGCGGCGATGACTGGGTCGGGCCCAACGATCAACGATGCGATCGAACGCTTAAGCCAGGAGATCGGCCCAACCGAGGCGCGAGCCCTCGTTCTCTCGCACGCCTTACGAGCCGCGACGCCACCTGCTGTCACGGGTCGCCTGCGCCCCCTCACCGACCCGGCGTGGGCGCTGGCCCGAGCGGAGTTCAACGGCGTCGGGACAAGCGTCACCAGCGGCGCGTGGTCCTCCGAGGCGCCCCGCGCGACCCGCACGCTACGGCTCGTCTCGGCCGACGATGAGCGGCGCTGGCTTGCCTCGCAGTCAGCATCAGGGGCCAGCAAAGCCATCGAACTCGGTACGTCTGGCGTTGTCACCCTGATCAGCTCGATCAATCCTGCGACGGCCGCGGCTGCAATCGTGATTGGTGCTGGTGCGGCCGCCGCCGAGACCGCAACGCGCGGCACGCCCGCAGGGAGCCGCGAGGGCGACGTCATCATCTGTCGCTTCGTCTGGCGCACCAACCACGCAACCACGACGTGGGTCGACCACCACCCGCTCGAGGCGACCCGTCTACGACTCGGCACGCAGATCGCCGCAGTCGACATTGCTGTCGTTCGTGCCGGACGCCTGATCGAGCACGAGCTGGTCTGGAGCCATGCAGTCTCCTGCTGACCCGCGCCGCGGCCAGGCGAGCGTGGAGTGGCTGGCGATCCTGCTCGTCATTGCCGCACTGCTCACCACGACGACCGTAATGGTCGTTCATACCAATCTCGTCCAGACGATCACCGAGCGACTCGACAGGACGGCGACACCACCGCCAGCAGCCACGCTCGCACTCGACCACGCGCTGTCTGGTCGTGCGGGGGCAATCTCGCTGAATGGCGCACGCGCCTGGCTCGCCGAGTCGATTGGCACAGACGCAGCCGATCAACAGCTGCGTGCGGCGATCGTCACGCGCCTTCCCGTGCGCCACTCTTCATGGTTGGCCGATCTGACGATCCGCTCCCTGCCGAGCCGCTCTGGCACGCGCCGCATCGTTGCACGCGGAACCGGCGAGATCTCTCTGCGGGTCATTACGGCGAGCGATGAGGCGCTCTACGCCGCCGGCCAAACGACAAAGACAGATCGCACCGTCGCTGCTGCAACCGCATTGGGCTGGGACGGAGCCGGTATCGTGGCCGACCGCATCGCGCGACCACTCGGTCTGGCGCTCAGCGCCATCCAGCTGCTGGCCAGCCTGTCCGCTGGTGCTGACCCCCAGCCACCAGCAACGCGTGCAGACGACATCGTCCTCTGCCGTCCCGTCATCCTCCTAACGGCGACCCGCACCACAAACTCGCCGCTGTCACGCAGCCAGGCCTGGCGTATCGGCGTGCTGCGCGATGATCAACTGATCCTCGACATGATTTCCTCGACCGACAGCCCGTGCGTCGGCCCGGCCGGCCACGATCGGCCAGCCGAGCCGAGCCGAGACTAGGGCTGAGTGATCGAGGAGATTGCTTTCTCCATCGATTTCGAGATCTGACCACCGATCCCGGCCCCGCCACCCTTGACCTGCACGGAGACGGCCAAGAGCAGCGCACCCACGGCGAGCACGAGGCCGAGATACTCAACCGTGCCCTGCCCGCGCCGATCCGTCAGTCGGTGCATAAACCGCACCATCGTCGTCCACAGTGTTTCCATCTGGCACCTCGCGAGGTTCTGCGCGACCACCGATCGCGCAGACCGACCATGGCCGACCTCGCCTAACGCCGAGCGGGCACACCCGCAAGGTCGTGAGTCACTCCATCTCCTAGTCCGCGAACAGCCTTACCGAGGTGTCGCAGAGACACTCTCGGCCCGCGCGCGGATGCACGGGAGTTCGACGACAAAACGAGCACCACCATGCGGCGAATCTCCGACCACAACGCTGCCACCCATTGCAGCCGAAAGTTCGCGAGCAATCGCGAGACCCAACCCAGTCCCCGTACCGTCTTCCGTGTAGAACGCCCGGAAGATCGTGGCTCGCTTCTCGAGTGGAATACCCGGCCCAGAGTCGTCGACGGTAATCCACACACGACCAGCCTCTGCGAGCGCCGAGACGGTGATCGTGCCCCCATCTGGCGTCCAGCGAACCGCATTACGGACAAGGTTCGAGACGATCTGCAAGATCCGATCGCCATCGCCAATCACCACCGGCAGCACACCCGACTGCAACCCGATCGCGATTTCTCGCTCGCGCGCCTCGGAACCCTGACCCGTCACAACCTGCTCAAGCAATACGTTGAGATCGACCTCGTCGGCCTCGAGCCCAAAACGCTTTGCCTGCAGCCGAGCGAGGTCCAGCAAATCTCCCACGAGACGATTGAGACGCAACGACTCGGCCGTAATCGCCTCATACGCCGTCTGACGCGAAACCTCATCATCGAAAATGCCGTCGGCCAAGGCGTCGACCTGGCCACGAATCGCCGTCAATGGCGTACGCAACTCGTGCGAGACGCGCATCAGGAAGAGGCGCTCGGTGTCGCGAGCCTCCGTCAGCCTCACAGTCATGTCGGAAAACGCGCGATTGACCATCCCAATCTCATCGACCCGCGTCGTGTCGAGCGGCACATCATCGTCACCACGCGCCACCGCTCGTGCCGCCGCCGCCAGTCGTCGCAACGGACGGACAAGTCGAAGGCCAAGCACGAGCGCAAGAATAATCGCCACCGCAGTGCCAACAGCAAACGCTGGAATCAGCGCGCGCCGCAGCGTGCCCGCGGGTGAGGAGACCTGGACGGCCGGGCGTGCCACGACCAAGAGGCCCGGGCTGGCCCCAAGAAAATCGCTCTGCTCTGTGGGAAACAACCCGCGGGCCACCACGACATCGCCACTGAGTGCCGCGGGCACGTACTGGGCGGGGATCACAACTGCCTGACCGTCGCCGAGGCGCTTTTCGATCGTGGCGGACAGTGGTTGATCCCATTGCAGTTCTTTTAAGTCCAGCCCCTTGGCGTTCACCGTGGCGCTCTGCATCGTTGCGATGAAATACAACGAGCTGCCGTAGGCGTACTCGAGGTGCACGCTTTGCAGCACATCATTTTTCTTGCCGATGAACAGCCCGCCAATCAGCGGCGCGAACTCGCGCGATAGGCCCGTCGTCAAGCGCTTCAAATCGCGCTCCTGCTGCGTGCGTGCCTCGTACCGCTGAGACTCCGAAAACTGGTTGACCGACCGCACCGTCATCACGGCCGTCACGATCAATGCTGCAAGCACAGGCACGATCCCGATGATCAGTAGCCGCGCGCGCAGACTACGGAGCAGCAACATCGTCGCCGACCTTGTACCCCACGCCCCACACCGTCACGACCGGACAATCGTCACCAAGTTTGCGCCGCAACTGACGAACGTGAACATCGACCGTGCGCGTGTCACCCGCGAACGTATATCCCCAGACACGCTCGAGTAGCTGATCGCGCGTCAACACATGGCCGCGCTCCTCCAGCAACGTCCACAGCAGATCGAACTCCTTGGGTGCAAGCTGAACAATCTCGCCGTTGAGCATGACCTCGTGACGACCACGATCGATCGAGACGCCACCGTGTGTCAAGACCCCACCAATCGGCTGTGCCGTTGTCGGTGCGCGCCGCAAGATCGCCTTGACGCGCGCCACCAACTCACGCACGTTGAACGGCTTCGTCAGGTAATCGTCAGCACCAACCTCAAGACCAACAATCTTGTCGATGTCATCGTCGCGCGCCGTCACCATGATGATCGGCACCTGCGAGGTGGCGCGAATCCGCCGACACACCTCGAGACCATCAATATCGGGCAGGTTGAGGTCGAGGACAATCAGGTTCGGCGGCGTCGCCTCCATCAGCCGCAACGCATCGGCACCCGTCAGTGCGTGATCAACGTCGAAGCCGGCCTTCTCGAGGTACGTCTTGATGGGCGTCGCAATGTTGATCTCGTCTTCAACAATCAGAATGCGCTCGGCCATCGTCCCTCGCTACTTCAACCGCAAATTAGTCGGTTTGTCCTTCGCAACGTAGGTGACATCGACACCACCGTCCGCCTGATACGTACCCGAGCCTCGCAAGCCAACGTGACCACAGCCGCTCACCCAAACGTTGGCCAGGGACGTGGCGCGACGAACCGTCAGCGTAAACGAGCCTCGTCGCTGCAAACTCACCGTGACCGGCGTCAGCACACGCATCTCGACTGGCGCCTTGCCCTTGACGATCTTGACGCAGGTCTGAAGCGGTTGTCCGTCGACGCACTTGATGCTCTCCTTCAGCTCCAGCGGCCCACTCAACTGCGCCCCCGCACTGATCACTTCGATCACCACCATCGAGTCAAAGCCCGCAGCACCGCGGTAGGAGAACTCGCCGCTCGCAGCCTCCATCTCGAACGACTTGGCCGCGGCCACGGGAACAGCCACGAGCAGGATCACCAGAGCGAGAGCTATGCGAAGCACACGCGCATTATGCTCTCCTAACGACAGCAAGGTGTGATGGTTACGTTAGGACGCGTCGTAGCGGTGAAAACCGACGCCGGTCTTGCGTCCCAACTTGCCCTCCTCGAGCATCTGCAAAAGCAGTGGATGGGGAGTGCAATGGTCGTCGCCCAGACCCTCCGCAATCGCCTGGGAGGCATGGACCTGGACATCAACGCCAATCAGGTCGATCAATGCGAGTGGCCCCATTGGCCAGCCCGCTCCCGCCTGCAAGGCGCGATCGATGTCGGCTGGGTCGGCGCCCGTCTCGGCGTACGTGCGCACCGCGTCGTTGAGCATCGGCACGAGAATGCGATTGACAATGAAGCCCGGGGTATCAGGGCACGGAACCGCCTCTTTGCCGAGCCCCTCGGCAAACTCGATCGCGGCCGCGTAGACGGCGGGATCGACATGTTGGGTATGGACAACCTCGACGAGCGGCATCACGGGTGCGGGGTTAAAGAAGTGCAGGCCGACGACGCGCTCGGCGCGACCGCTCGCCTCGGCGATACCCGTCACGCTAATTGCCGATGTGTTCGTGGCTAGGATCGCGTCCGGCTTGGTCGCCGCCGCGAGCTCGCGAAACAGGTCGTGCTTGACCTGTGGGATCTCGGCAATCGCCTCGATGACCAGATCAGCATCGGCGAAACCGTCAACGCTGTCAGTGGTGGACAGGCGCGCAAGCGCAGCGGCGCAGTCCTCGACCGTCATCGTGCCTTTGGCAACACCGCGCTGAAGACCCTTTTCGACACGGCCAGCAAGATTGTCACGGGCAGCCTCAACGCCATCCATCCCAATCACGGTGTGCCCCGCGGCGAGGCAGACCTGCACGATCCCGGCGCCCATGGTGCCAAGCCCGACCACTCCAACAATGTGCGTCATGTCGCCTCCGCGGATAGCTGAACCCCTGCATCGTGACGCAACACCGGAACCTGCGCCAGCAGTGCTGCGAGCGTGTCTTCACCGATGTGGAACCAGATGCGCGTGCGATTCCCCGTATACTCCAAGCGCAATGGGAGGCTTTTCCGACCGAGCGCGACTGTCTGCGCAACGACCTAACTCTGCTGGGGATGTTGTCGTGACCGTTGCCGCAAGTGGAGTGCGGGACGCCAAGGGCAAGCAGATCCAACAGGTCTCCTCGGCTCCCGGCGAGGCCAAGAAGGCTGCGAGCGAGTTGCGCAAGGAACGCGCCGGGCTCGCGCGCCGCTACCAAGAGTTACGTGGCGACCTTGGCGGACTCCTGATCGAGATGGCCCGCCGCGACCAGTTCAACTTCCATCTCTTGCGGCTGCGTGCCGCCGAGGCCGTCACTGTCGAGCAACGTGCGCGCGAGATCGACGGCGCCCTCACGCTGCATGCGGCGAGTGGGCGGACCGCGCTACCGCCGGGAACCGTTGCGATGTCGTCGAAGAAGTGCACGAGCTGCACAGGAGCAATTCCCCTCGACGGAAACTTTTGCGCCTACTGCGGGACGCCCACTCAGTGAGCAGCGACGACCAGCCCACGATCGACGGTCCACTCTCGGGCGGTCCACAGTTCGAAGCGCCACTGCCGGCTGACGATGTTGCTCGCTGCCCGGCCTGTCTCTCGCCGATGCGATCGGATCAGCGCTACTGCCTCGAATGTGGCGAGCGCCTCGCGGTCGACGAGATTCCACCGCCGCCGGGTGGAGGCTCCGCGTTCGCCAACCGCAACACCTCGATTTTGGCAATCATTGCGGTGGTCTTGATCATCGCGGGTGTTGGTCTTGCCTGGGTCGCCTTGCGTACCACGAACGATGGCGAAGATCCGGTCACGACCTCGGCGACGACGGCTACCGGTATCACGGACACGGGCATTACCGACACGGGGATCATCGACACTGGCATGACCGACACGGGGATCATCGACACCGGCATGACGGACACGGGTATCACCGACACCGGCATAACGGACACCGCTGGCACAGCGAGTGGCTGGCCTGCCGACCAGAGTGGCTACGCGGTGATCCTCGCTTCGAAAGACGCTGCCAGCTTTACCGAGGCCGATGCCCTAGCAGTCGCCGATCAGGCAACTGCCGCTGGCGTGCCGATGGTCGGCGTGCTCGACTCTTCCCTGTTCCCGTCGCTCAACCCAGGTTACTGGGCCGTGTTCTCGGGGCCGTATGCCACGAAGGACGAAGCGGCTTTGGCGGCCACGACCATTCAGGGTCAGGGCTACCCCGACGCGTACGCGCGCGAAGTTCAGCCGTAGCGGCGCCCTCAACGCCTGATGGCTCGGGCGTTAGTCGCGCTTCACACATCGCCGTTTGTGCTTTTTATCACAATGCCTTGTGCGGAGAACGTATCACCGGTATAGTGCGTCCCACGCGCCTAGCAGGTCTGCCTGCGGAGCGCACCGCTTCTCCCTCATTTCGCACTTGGTACGTGGTGCGATTGCCCACGTACGTTCGAAGAAAGAGTTCCTATGTATCGCTTTAGCCGACAGATCTACGTCGAAATCAAGGACGCCATCGACCCCTCCCCCGACACCGTGTCGGTCGTTGAGGCACGTCGTCGAATCCTCGCCGCCTGCGAGAGCACCATCGAGCGCCTCGCCCGCGACTCCCGCTACTTCCCGAAGCCGGCCCGCAGCCTCTTCCAGGAAGTGCGTTACTACTTCCCGATCACGGAGCAGGCTCGCGTCTACTACACGATCGAGCGCTTCGTTGGCCTCGCGCAGGACTTCATTCGCGACGAGATCGAGCGCCACGGCGAAGGTGTCATCGCCCCCTGCCGCGCAACCACCCGCAAGGGCAAGCCTTGTCAGCGCACGCCGCTGCCAAGCCGCGAGTACTGCCCGTCGCACTCGCATCTCGAAGAGCACGCGCTCAGCGCCTAGCCCTTCAAGCACAACGTGGACTGAGCGAAAGGCTCGGAGACCCCAGCGGTCTCCGAGCCTTTCGTATTTCTAGTCCTGATTTCTAGGCCTCTTCGTCGAGTCGTAAGTGCAACTGTTCGCCCTCGATCAGGCGCGAAACTGTCACTCCGAGTAGGCGCACGGGCGGCTCGCGGTCACGCAGTGCTCGCTCCAGCGCAACCTCCGCAAGCCGCGTAATCTCGATTGGATCAGCCGTCGGCGCACTCGCCGAGCGAGCCCGTGACAAGATCCGAAAATCGGGATACCGCAGCTTGATCGTGACCGTCTGTGCAACCCGCCCCTCCTTGACCAATCGCTCGGTGACAGACGCGGCCATGCGAGCAGCGTGCTCCGACAGGATCGCCGGATCCGTAATGTCATGGTCGAACGTCTCCTCGTGCCCAATCGAGACCGAAGGGCCCGTCTCGGCCAGCACCGGACGCAGATCAATCCCACGCGCACGCTCGCGCAACTCCAACCCGACAGCGCCCGGCAACACCAGTCGCAGATCTGCATCGTCCAGGTCGGCCAGGTTGCCAATCGTCTTCAGCCCCGCAGTTCGCATCCGCTTATCGGCCTTCGGTCCGATTCCCGGCAGCGCCCGCAGCGGCAAGGGCGCAAGAAACTCCTCCTCCTTTCCTGCTGGCACGA
>CAMAWJ010000003.1 GCA_945861955.1 Bifidobacterium breve | reverse complement strand
TTCTACGTCTGGCGCTTCGTCAAAGAGACGAAGGGTGCCGAGCTTGAGTCGATGGAAGGGCTCGACGAGCAGCCTGCGTAGCTGGCGGACATGACACGTGCGCACGTGTCATGTCCTCTGTGAGCTAACAAGCCGCCGCTAAGGCGCGACGCGGGCCGACGAGGTGGCTAGTTCTCGGGATGCGCGGCTGCGAAGCGGGCTCGGCCGGCGATGATGATTGCCTCGGCGGCATCGCGGTCTTCCCAGCCATCGATCGCGACCTTCTTGTTCTCCTCGAGGTCTTTGTAGACCGAGAAGAAGTGCGCGATCTCTTCGAGCAATGCCGGGTTGATGTCCTCGACATGCTCTTTGTGCGACCACGACGGATCGTCATGCGGGATCATCAGCAGTTTTGGATCGTCGCCCGCCTCGTCGATCATATGCAGCACGCCGATCGGGTCGCAGGGGATCAGACAGCCAGGAAAGGTCGGCTCGGTGAGGAGTACGAGGACGTCGAGTGGATCGCCGTCCTCGCCCAACGTATCGAGCAAAAAACCGTAATCCGTCGGGTAGTGCGTGCTGCCGCGCAGCGTGCGATCCAAGACGACGGTGCCGTATGTCTCGTCGAACTCATACTTGTTGCGGCTCCCTTTCGGGATCTCGATGTACGCGACAGGCTGGGTCTTCGGAGTGTGCTTCACAGGACGGATCGTTCCACATCTCGTCGTGATCAGGTTCCGGGCAGGAGCCGCGGAGATGGTGAAGGCGCTGATACTCTCGTTGTGTGTCGCTCAAAAAGATCATCCTCGTCGCGATCGGTGTTATCGCGCTGGCAATCGGCTTGTCCACGCTCGCCCATCGTGTCGCGGACTCTCGTCAGCAGAATGCTCTCGACGCCTTCTACGCCACGCCCGCTGGAGTCGACGCGGCTAAGCCGGGCACCGTCTTCCGCGTCGAAACGCTCGCAACGGCGCCCGTCGTGGGTGCGTCCTCGTTCCGTGTCCTCTACCGCACCGAGCGACCAGACGGTACCGCCACGGTCTCCGGAGCCATGGTCTTCGTACCGATCGCTCCCGCCCCGGTAGCGGGTCGCCCTGTGCTTGCCTATGCGCACGGCACGATCGGGCAGGGACGAGGCTGTGCGCCCTCGCGTCGGACCGACCCGATTGGGCCCAATGCGTGGTACGCGCAGGCAATTGCCTCTGGTTTCGTCGTCGTGGCCACGGACTACGCCGGCATTGGGACGGTCGGACCCAACCTGTTCTTGATCGGCCAGGCCGAGTCGCTTGACATCGTCAACTCTGTGCGGGCACTCGAGCAGGTTCCTGGAGCCGACCCGAGTCAGGAATGGGTTGTCTTCGGGCACTCCCAGGGCGGGCATTCAGCGCTCTGGACGGGCCAACTTGCCGCCCAGGAAATGCCGGAACGTACGCTGCTTGGCGTTGCTGCTGCCGCCCCAGCTGCCGATCTCCCGATGATCATCAGCAAGCAATGGAACACGGGCGTTGGTTGGGGAGTAGGTGCCGAAGTTGCTCAGTCTTGGACAGCCAATTACCCATCTCTCGACATCGACGCAGCGATTACCAGCGAGGGCCAGCGCTGGACGGCAGAGGTAGCCGATGCCTGTCTCGGTGAGGGCGTGCCAGTGCCGTTGCTGCTCGGCGTCGCCGCCGCCGCCGTTGGGATTCCGTACTTCAATGGCAACCCCATCAACGAACCACGCATCGCCAAGGCTGCCGCCGAACAGACACCGAAGCCGCTGCCGGCGACGCTCCCGCTCCTGATTGCTCAGGGCACTGCCGACACGGTGATTCCGCCCGAGTCGAATGCCGCACTTCAAGAGACGTGGTGTGCGGCCGGGTCGAACCTGACGATGCTGTGGCTGGGTGGGGTTGGTCATGTTGCCGCCGGCACGACGGCTGCACCAACGATCGTCCCGTGGCTGCGAGCACTCTTCGATGGAGCCACTCCGACGCCGCAGTGCAGCGGCGTGCCGCCTGTGGCCGCTCCTTTCGCGACGCTCCAGGAAGCAATGCTGCTCGTCCGTTAGGTCACACCGAGCAGCAGTGCTGCCTCGAGTGTGGCACCCACGGTCAGCGCGACGAGGTGGCTTTCCTCATCGAGCACCTCGTGGATCGTGCGGGTCATGACACCACCGGCGAGCAGTGCGACAAGCCCAGCCACGACTACTTCTGGCGCCTCCCAGCCGACACCAAGGGCATATCCAACCGCGATCGCACCGGCCAGCACGAGCCCGCCCTGCGGCGAGTTGAGCTTGACCGCTAGGCCGTGCGCATTGAGCGCGATATGGAGGCCGATGGCGAGTGTGAAGAGCAGGATCGAGCCGACCTCGGTATCGTCGCGCACCGCGAGGAGGTAGCCAACGATCAGCGCCGAGAGTGCGGGTTGAATAATCCGCACCCGCGGATGAGGCGTCATGCCGTGGAGGCCGCTCTGGAGCCCACGCAGAAACAAGGTGCCGAGGATGCCAATCAGAACCAACAGATAGGCGTGCAGCTCGGCGTAGGGGAGCCGGCCTTCGGTGGAGCGCTGGACAATCTCGGCGCCGATCGCAATCTCGGGCAGCAGATGGATGACCACGTAGGCAATCCCGATGCCAGCACCCGCAGCCAGCAGGGTGGGCGGCCAGCGGCGACCAAGCAACCGGGGCTCGGCCGCGATGATGCAGCCGAGAGCAATGGCGATGGCAGCGAGCAGGGTCACAACGAAAGTGTGACGGCAGGGCCCCTCTTCCTGAACCTAGGGCACTATGAGGGATGTGCGCAGGATCGAAAAAGAGGGGTGCGTGGCCCCAAAGCGAACCCGTCAGCCGATGCAATTGAACGCCGGTATCGCGGGTCGACTGCTGGTTGCGGCGTGTCTGCTTGCCGGCGGCGTCTCGCTGATTGGCACGCACAGCACTGAGGCGCAGACGATGCCGCCACGTCCTCAAGCACTCGGCTCATACTGGATCACCTACTACTGGTTTGCGCCCGAGGGTTGGTTTACCGCCAAGAAAATGGTCGCGCCCGGGTTGAAGGTCGCCTACCGGGAAGACTTTCTTTACTCCGCGCGGGGCATCGCGATGCAAGGCACGGGCACCGGGGATGACGGGGTGCTGTTGCACTGGCGCAGCGGGGCTGGCCCCTGGGTCAACAAGGAGGGTGCCGAGACGAGAACCGCAGCGAGTGGCTTTACCAACGGTTCGCCCTATTCGCGCCCTGGCGGCTGCGTCTGGTGGGCAATCGACGCAGCCGGCGTGCCGATTCCGACGACCACCGACAACAAACGACCCACCTTCGCCAACAATGATGGCACCTGGCAGAACCCACCGCCCACCAACCCGGCCGCGTACACGGTTGTCTGCAACCGTGCAGCGGTCGCTCTCGGGCAGCCCGACGATCTCAACTTCCGTGGCTACCCTGACACGTTTGGCATTGGTATTGGTACGAATGTGACGCCGTGGCGTTCGATTGCGACGGACCGGTCGGTGATTCCGAAGGGCACCACGATCTACATCGAGGCGCTCAAGGACACGCCGTCGAAGGGGTGCTTCTCGGCGGATGACACAGGTGGTGCGATCATCGGTAAACACATCGACGTGCTGATCCCGCCCGATAAGACACTCAAACTGCCAGCGAAGGGAGACCTCACGCTCGTTCCGAAGGGCGTCGACTGTCCGCCGCCAGTCGCGCTCGCGCCAGGTCCGCTTGGCAACCTCAACCTGGCCTACCTGATACCAGCGGGTGAGCAGACCGCCAGCGCAGCAAAATCGGCTGTGGCCGGCCTCAAGAACCAGAACCTTCAAGAGGATTTCCTCTACGGCACGAACGGTGTCGTGGCACGCTCGGTCGGCGTGACGCGAAAAGGCAAGACGATTGTGGCGCTCGGTGGTGGCTGGTGGGTCAATGCAGCCGGTACGAAGACCATGCAACGCGCAGACGGGACTTGGTCGAAGGGGGCGCCGGCCTGGCGCGATGGTGGCTGGCGGACGAAGCGCGGACGCCCAACCTACAAGAAGCCAAACGGCACCTGGTCGGCTGGGGTAGGAGTGCGCTACCGCAAGTACCAGGATCGGTTCGGCTACTCCAAGAAGGGCGAGTTCGTGCCATGGAAGACAGTGACCGCACCGAAAGCGACTGCGCCATTGGGGACGCTGCTGGCACTCGACATGCTTCCATCGGCGCCCTGTCTCGTCGTCAACCGAGTGGCAGACACGCTCCCTGCGGCGACCGTGCAAGTCGTCGTACCTGTCGGGACGGATCCAGCGTCGCTCCCTACCTTGAGTCCAGCGACCGTCTTGGCTGCCACGGCCGGTACTGCGACCGGCTGTCCATAGCCTTACCGCTGTTTGACGTTCAGCGCTGGGCGTTCGACAAGGAACCAGTTCGACCCAGCCTGACGGGTAGGCCTAGCTGGTGGGTGCCTGCACGATGATGCTGGCGAGCCAATCGGTGTAGGCCTCGCTGCCGGTCAGGTTGAGGTGAAAGGCGTCCAAGAATCGTGTCGTGTCGCCGTAGGCAGCGAGCTCTTGGGAATCCGGATAGAGCAGGGGGATCCCGAAGCGTGCTTCGAACTCTGTGAACGTTTCAGGCGACGGAGCCGGCTCGAAGAATCCTGGAACGACGATGGGGTAGACGGGGACGCCGCGCCGCTTGGCAAGCGAGATGATCAGATCGAGGTAGTGATTCTGAGCATCCTGATTGATCAGCTGCAGTTGGCTCGCCACCGGCGGGACGTCGCCAGGTGTGGGGTCTGTCCCGTAGACGCGAACTGTTTTGGCATAGACACGGCGAAGCTGATTGCGTTGTCCTGCAGTTTGGCCTTTTTTTTGGCGGGTCAAACACGAGACCGTAGTGTCGTGGTTCCGCCCTGCGGTAGCCAGCACACGATTACGGCTGGCCTTACCGTTGGTGCTGTTCTCGATCGCTGCATCGAGCCGATACTCGAGCAACCCGAATAGATCGCGGAGACGGCTGTAGGCAGGCTCGCGTGGTTTTGCACGCCAATCCTCGGTCAGTGACGTAAACTCGGCGTTCGCACCGAAGCCAGGGTAGTACTGGTAGTACAGCGGCGTGTTGCGCCAAAAGGCCGTGTCCTGCGGCGAGTACTCGACGATGATTGGGCCCTGCAGCCCGCGCTGCCGATCGACGTCGAGCAGCATTTGATAGAGCTGCTCTGGTCCCCGACCACCCCGCGCGAGATTGATCACGTTGTCTGGCCGACCAGCAGCCGCCAAATCGGCGGAGAGGATGCGGGACGAGACAGCGTGCTGCACACGCGACGAGCCGAGCACGACGGCACCGACTGGACCAGCAGTTTCGAAGATCGCGTTGTACTGGCAGGGCATGACGGCGTAGCGTGCTGGTGCCGTGTCAGACCACCACAGCAGCAGTGCCACGAGCACCACAGAGAACAGCCCGAAGACACCAAAGACGATGTTGGTGCGCGTCAGGCGATAGCGTCCGTGCGACGACGAAGAGTCTGTAGGCATAGGCTCAGTATCTGGCATAGATCGGTGTTGTGGAGGTGAGTGGGAAGGCCAATGCGATCGCGAGCCACGCGATGATGCCAATCGCTATCTGGATCCACAATGCGTGTTCCTGCGCGAACGCCCACGCACGCTCGTGAAGCGGCTGCTGGCTGTGGTCACTGTCCAACGAGGGCCTCCAAGAACTGTTGGGTGCGACGCCAATTCGGCATGTTTGCGATCGTCGAAACGAACGAGACAAAGAGCAGGGTCAGTGCGATTCCACCGAGTTGCCGGACGCTGTTGGGAATCGGCAGTGGCCTGCCACCGCGCTTCCGCCACCACAGCGCCACGCCGAGTGCCGTGCCGTGAGCAACGCCCCAAAAGAGGTAGCCCAGCGACACGCGATGCCACAGTCCGATCAACGTGAAAGCGATGATCAGCGACACCACCGGGCGGCCCGTCGTGCGCAGCAGTGGCTTAAATAGGTACGTTGTAATAAACGAGGCTAGTGAGAGGTTCCAGCGCTGCCAGAAGTTTTGGATCGAGCTGCTCAGGAGCGGGTAGTGGAAATTCTCGGTCAGGCGTAGATTGAACATCATGCCGGCGCCAATGGCGATGTCCGAGAAGCCTGAGAAGTTGAGGTAGAGAAGCAAAAAACTCAGCAGCATGAAGGTGAGCGCTCGCCCGGGGCTCGTAAAGACATGGGTCTGTACAAACTCGAGCGAGTGGAAGCCGAGGGCGGCCGGCAGTGCGTTCGTGAGCCAGTCGGCGACGAGGTAGACCTTCGCACCACCCATGCCGATGCGGGCAAGTCCGAGCAGCCATAGACGAGGGTTCGCAGGGCGACGAATCGCCGCGTCGTTGAAGGCGGCGGCACCATCGATCGGCCCAATTGGGAAACTGGGAAAGAAGAGCACTCCCGTCAACATGTCGCGCACGCGTAGTCGATCGGCATGAAGACCCTCCTTGATCGAAATGTAGAGCTTGAAGGAGTAGAACGAGAGCCCGAGCGTGGCCAGTTGCGTGATCATCGGGCTGACGGGAGATCCAGTTGGGAAGGGCAGCAGATCGCCCCAGTTACGGTCGAAGGCGACCTCGCTGATGGCGTTCAGTACGAGTGGGGCCATCACCAGCCAAGGGATCCATGAGAGCGAAGGAAATCGGCGCGCGAGGATGTAGACACCGAAGGCAAAAACCGTGATCAGAATGGCAATTGCGAGCGTGCGGGGGTTGAACGTGTAAATGACCGTCGCTGAGACGAGCAGAATCAGCCCGCGTCGCAGCCAGGTGACTTGGCTCGGGATCGCGTTGTAGATCAGGCTTGCGACGGTCGTCAGCACGACGAGAACCGTGAAGGTGGCTAGCATCGAACGGCCAACGCGACGGCGGTGTCCTGGTGCAACGCAAGACGACGAGTGAGGGTCTGGAGCCCATCGCTGAGCTCGGATTGCTGTTGCTGCGGCGCATCGATGGTCAGCATTCGCGGTCGCCCACAGCATAGAGACACTGCAAAGAGACACTGCATAGAGACATAGCGTAGAGACTGCCCCTAGCGACTGAGCCGTGCCCAGCGAATATGGGGTTTAGTTGTTGGTGGTGCGGCCGAAATAGATCCGCCGCACCACCAACAACGAGCTACCTGATCGGCGAGCGCCGCAGTTTCGTGGTTGCTGACTTCCACGTGTTAAAGGAGGGCTTCTTGGTGCCATCGAAGGTACGCAAGCCGGTGGTGTAGCGCGTGCCATTCCCGGGCGGATCGTCGCGGAGGAGGAACCACGCAGCCCGCTCAACCTGAGGCAGTTGCTTGAGTCGCTGCACGGACTCGTAGGCGAATTGCGCCTGTTGCTGGACGGTGGCGACGTACTGGTTCTTGCCGTCTCTCGGCGTCTGCCAACCAAACTCTGTCACCCAGATCGGGCGCTTCTTGCCAAAGATCTGGTTGGACAACGTGATGAAGGTATCGAAGTTACCGATGCCGATGAACTTCGGATTCGTCTTGCTCTGGTCGAGCCCATCCTTGAGACCGAGCCGCGGCGTGTTGTTGTAAGGGTGCATCGATAGCACGTCAAACTTCGCTTTCGCGGCCGCCATTCCACGTATAAAGTTGATCGGTGTGACGCTACGCCGTCCACCCTGCTTGTAGAGCGCACCTGCGACGAAGGTTGGCTTGAAAGAGACGACCTTCGTGACCTCCGACTTCAACGCGTTCAGCAGCTTGACGTAGTTGCCGGGCGAGACGGCCTTGCCATTGACGATCTGAGGTCGCAGAGCAAACGAGGCGTTGGGCTCGTTCCAAGTCTCATACGAGATAACGCGCGGCAGCGGGGTGGTAGCACCGGGCGGGGTGTAGTTGCCCGAGTAGCGCGTGGCGACAACGTGCACGAAGGCGCGCCAGGCGTCGATCCTTGGCATATCCGCAGTCGTGCCCGAGGCGTTCAACGAGGAGGCCCACTTTGGTGTCGCCCAGACGGTAAACATGATGCGGTCTTGCAGGCCATGCTCAGCGGCCTGCCTGACGAAATTGTCGGTTGCGCCCCAGCTGTAGGCTGGATCTTCGACGTTGCGGGGGTTCGTAGGCTTGGTGACTGCCATGTGTACCCACTGAACATCCCAGCGCATGAAGCCCACATTCAGGTCAACTGCATCCGACCAGAAGCCCGCCGGGTCGGATATCACGTAGGAGTTATCAAGAAAGCCAGTACGGAGGTTCTTGTTCGCACTGGCCAGTGCGGGGATGGCGAGCAGGGCAACGCATGCGGCGAGCGTGATCAGAATTCGGCGTGCGTGAGTAGTGCGCATCTGCATGCGGAGACAACCTCGTGGTCGGGAACAACTGTGCTCATGGTGCCACACGTGATCCGCAGATTCATCTCAGATAGTCCAAACGGGTACGGATTGATACGGTTTTGTGTCATGGAACCCCTATCTCGACCCGCAGTGATCGTCGCCGACATGCTCGTCGACTTCGTCACAGGCGCGCTTGCCAACCCGCCTTCAGAGGCAATCATCGCGCCGCTTGCGGCGCTGCTCCACGGCGCACGCGAGCGCGGATGGCCGATCTGTTACGTCAACGACGCGCACCTCCCTGGCGACGCTGAAGAACAGCTGTGGGGGCCGCACGCACTGGCGGGAACGCCCGGTGCGCAGGTCATCCCGGAATTGGCGCCCGAGCCTGGAGATGTCGAGTTCGGCAAGCGCTACTACTCAGGTTTTCATCAGACGGGCCTCGATATGTATCTGCGGCAGCGTGGCGTCGAGACCGTGATCGTGACGGGCCAGCACGCGCACATCTGTGTGCAGCACACCGCGGGCGATGCCTTTATCGCGGGCTATCGCGTGGTCTTGGCCACGGAAGGCATTACCGCCTTTACACCAGAAGACAATGCGACGGGGCTCGCGTATGCCGAGCAGATGTACGGCGCAACATCGCTGACGAACGCCGAAATCCTCGCGTCGGCGACGACGTGAGAAACGTCGTCTGATGGGCAATGTGGTTGTCGTCGGCTCCGTTAACGTCGACTTCGTGGTGACGGTTGAGCGCCTCCCGCAAGCGGGACAGACCGTCTCGGGTGGCTCCTTCCAGCGTTTCGGTGGTGGCAAGGGCGCGAACCAGGCAGTGGCAGCCGCGAAGGCGGGAGCACAGGTGCAGCTGGTGGGGTGCGTAGGCGCGGACGCAGACGGTGCCTCTGCCCTCGCCGACCTCGCTGGCAGCAAGGTGGATACGACGTACGTACGTCAGACCAGTGCCGCTGCGACCGGTGTGGCGTTGATTACCGTGGCGGCCGACGGTGGGAATCAGATTGCAGTCGCTCCCGGTGCGAATCGCCTCGTTGAGGAGTTCCCCACGGAGGCGCTGGCTGGCGCTCGCGGCGCGCTCCTCCTGTCGTTCGAAGCGCCCGACCCGGCCCTCTGTCAAGCGGCTGAGGCTGCCGCGCTGGCGGGCTGGAGCGTCGTTGTCAATCCCGCGCCATCGCGACCGCTGCCACCCCGCCTGCTCGCATGTCATCCGCTGCTCGTACCTAACGAACATGAGGCGGCCGATCTGACGGGCGAGAGCGACCCCGAGCAAGCCGCAGTGCTGCTCCAAGAACAGACCGGGGCCGCAGTGATTGTCACGCTTGGGAAGCAGGGTGCGTTGCTGTGTACGGCCGACGGTGTGCAGCACATCGCTGCGCCGATCGTTGACGCCGTCGACACGACGGGTGCCGGCGATTGTCTTTGCGGGACACTCGCCGCGGGCATCGCAGAGGGCGTACCGCTCGCCGAGGCGCTGGCAGGTGCAGTGGCGGCCGCGTCGCAGAGCACGCTGTCGCAGGGCGCTAGATGACGTTGAGCGTCAACGTGTGCACGGTGTTGACGCCGTAGCCGCGGCTGTTCCACGGGATTGAGTCGGGTTGCGTGTTGCCTTTGCGATCGGTGGCACGGGCGCGCACCGTGTGTGTCCCGGGGGCAAGGTCGATCGTGTGCGCAAACTGCGTCGGGGCGTGAATGCCCGGGCCGGGCTCCGTGCGAACCCGCTGCCAGGCCCCGTCATCGACTTGGAGTTCAACGGGGCCAATGCCGCCGACGCCGCCCCAGGCCGTTCCCGCCACCACCACTGCGCCCGCGTGGATCGTCTCGGACTCGCTGGGCGACGTAATGAGCGAGTGCGTGGGCATGACGGTCAGCTCGCGGCCCGGTCCCTCGTCACCCGCCTCCTTGACGCGATAGTCGACCGCCTGAAAGAAGCCGTCGAACGCGTGGCTGACAAACTCGATGCGGTTGAGCCACTTGACCGACGACACGGCGTACCACCCGGGGACGACGGCACGGAGTGGGGCTCCATGCTCGGGCGTCAACCCCTTTCCGTTCATCGACCAAGCGAGGATGATTTCGCGCACCACGGGATCACGCAAAGGGATTGCGCGCGCAAACGCTTCTGGGTTCGTGCGCCCCTCAACGTCGCCTACGTCCGCACCGCTCAAGACGATGTGCGTGGCCTCGGGGAGTGGGCGCACAATCTCAAAAAGGTCCGCCAACTGCGCACCCGCCCAGCGAGCGTGGCTCACCGCGCCGAGGTGCCACGGCACGCCGGGTGCCGAAGGGTCGAGCTCCAGGCGGCGATGCCCGGCGCATTCGAGCGTCACGTGCGTCGAGATCTGCGACAGCTTGCGAAAGTCATTCAGCGTCCAACGCACCGAGCGCTTGACGAGCCCCGTGATCTCGATGGCGTGCAGATCCGTATCGAGTTGCGGTACGCCGAAGTGGCTGCGAACGAAGTGCTCACCCGTCGGCACCGTGTCGCGCCCGAGTGAGGCGAGTGGCGCCGCAAAGCAGCCAGGAGCGATTTCCGAAGAAACGTGCGGCACTAGGCCTCAGTGCGCAACGCGCGAACGACGCCAATAGCGAGAAACACAGCGGGCCAGACGATCAACGCGACGATCGCAATCGCAATGCTGGTGTCGCCGCCGTCGGACACGCGGGTGAGTGCCGAATCGAGCAGCCAGGGCTCGACGCCTGGCACCGCGAGGGTAATCAGGTTGAACAGGCTGATGCCGATCAGGTTGAGTCCGAGCGCGAGGGCAATCGCTCCACCAGTCGAGCGAATTGCGACGCCGATGCCGTACGCAATCAACGCGTAGATACCGACGTTGAGTACGAGGCTGAGCAGCAGGCGTCCGACCTCGCTCGCCGTCACGCTGGGCTCGCCTGCGTGCGGGAGAATCAGCGCACCGATCAGCAAGAGCACGAAGGCCGGAAGTGCCACACCGATCGCCACGATTGCCAGCACGGGGATTCTTGTGAGGAAGAGTCGCAGGCGCGAAAAGCCGGTCAGCAAGATGTACCGCAGCGTGCCGCTGGCAACATCTTCGGCGCCAAAGATCGCACCGATCACCGTGCCGAACACGACCGAGATAATACCGAGCAGCGAAATAAACGAGAAAAACGCAGAGCCACCCACGGACGGGTGATCGACCGCATTGCGGGTGTGTAGGAACATCAAGACGGCTGCGAGCACCAGCACGATTGCGACCGGAACGAGCACGCTCGCGAGGATCAGACCGCGGCGAGCAAGCATGCGGCGCAGGTCGGCGCGGGCGACGGCGATCATGCCTGACCCGCCTCGTGCACGAGCGATAGATAGCGCTCCTCGAGCGAATCCTCGCGTGGTTCGAGTCGGCTGACGGCGAGCCCGGCCTCGATCAGTTTGCGATTGACACCGGCGCGCGTCTCGGTCGAATCGGGAGCCAACTGCACCGACAGCGTGCCGTTGGCCGAGACGGTCACTGCCGAGACCGTCGGCAGCCCGCGAAGCAACGCTTCGGCGCGCGCTGGGTCGTCACATTCAACCCTCAACTCGCGCCCGCCAGCGGCGATCAGCTCGGCCAACGTCCCCGATGTGATCACACGGCCCTGGTTGACGATCGCGAGGTCGTCACAAATCTTCTCGATCTCGTCGAGCAGATGCGAAGAAATGAACACTGCACGACCATCTTGCTCGACGAGCGAGCGGATCAGGACGCGAAACTCGGCGACCCCATCTGGGTCGAGACCATTCGTCGGCTCGTCCAAGACGAGCACCTCTGGATCGGACAAGAGTGCTCGCGCGACGCCAAGGCGCTGGCGCATGCCGAGCGAGTACGTTGAAACTTTGTCGCCCGCGCGGGTATCAAGCCCCACGCGGGACAGCAAGGCGGGCACGCGGGAGATCGCATCAGCACCAACGTAGGCTGCCCACAGTTCGAGATTTTGGCGACCGCTGAGGTAGCCGTAGAAGCGAGGCTCTTCGACGATCGCGCCCACGCGGGCCAGTGCGGCAGCGGGCTCGCGGCTGATGTCGAAGCCGCGCACCACGATGTTGCCGCTCGTCGGGCGAGCAAGCCCAAGGAGGCAACGAATCAGCGTCGTCTTGCCAGCGCCGTTTGGGCCAAGAAAGCCGAAGCAGCGGCCAGGCTCGACGGTCAACGTGACGTTATCGAGAGCAGTGCGATTGCCGAAGGTGCGGGTGACACCTTCGCAGCGAATGATCGGATCAGCCATCGAGCAAAGCGTGACAGATGCGATCACCGTGCACGGATTGGGGCTAGGACTTTGGTGGATCCGCGGGGCGGTCGATCACAAACTCCGTCAGTCCCCGCCCGGCTTCGATCTCCTGCAGGTCGTGCTCTGCCGTCTCGAGGTAGCCGCGCAGCGCCTGCTCTAGACCTTTGCCTTCGCGCAGGAGACCAATCGTTTCCTCGACACTCAGCTCGGCCTCGCCGAGTCGCTCGGCGATTGCCTCGAGTCGCTCAAGGCCTTTCTCAAACGACACGTGTTGTGGCTTACTCATTGCTCGGTCTCCGTCTCGTCGGGGTGGACGTGCTCGATGGTTGCAGCAAGCGTTCCGCCCTTCAACTGAATGGTCACATGTTGTCCGGCAGCGAGACCGTCGGTGCTGGGCACGAGGTCGCCCGTTGCGAGGCGAACCAGCGCGAACCCGCGTTCGCGCCAATCGCGTGCCCGCACGAGGTTGAGCGCGCCGGTGAGTGAAGTCGCACCGAGCGCTAGTTGGTGGCGCAGGGCGCCTGTGGCGCGGCCAAGACGTTCGCGGACGGCATCGAGCGAGGCTGCGCGGGGGACGGCCTGCAGCGCCTGAAGCATCGTCGTGGCACTCCGTGTGATGCGTTCGCGCGGCGCGGTCGCGGCGATCGTCAACGCGTGGGAGAGAGACTGTCCGGCAAGGTCGATGCGTCCGAGACGGGCAATCAGCGCAGCCTGTCCAGCCGGACGCATCGCGCTGCGGTCGATCTGAGCCTCGGCTGTCGCGAGAGCACCCCACGCGATCCCCGTCAGCTCCGCAATGCGACGGTCGATTCGCTCGACAAGCTCGGCGGCGCTTGGCACCACGCGCTCGGCGGCCCGGGCGGGCACCTCGGCGGCGGCGCTGGCGACGTGGTCGCAGTTCGGACGCTGCTTGGTGTGGCCAATTGACGTCACGACGGGTGTTCCGAGTGCAGCGATTGCACGGCAGAGACGCTCGTCAGAGAAGGGGAGCAGGTCTTCGACGCTGCCACCGCCGCGGGCCAGAATGATCACATCCACGTCGGGCTCCATGTCGAGCCGCGCCAAGGCGTCGATCAGCTCGGGCACGGCGTTAACGCCTTGGACGAGGGAGTAGGAGACGGCGATTCGAGTTGGTGCAAAGCGATCCCGAAGGGCGCGGATGACATCTGCCTCAGCGTCCGAGCCGCGGCCCGTCACAAGTCCGACACGGCGAGGAAAGCGGGGGATGGGGAGCTTGCTCTCCGGATCAGTGAGTCCATCTGCCACCAACCGTGCGAGTGCCTCATGGACACGGGCGAGCAGCTCGCCTTCGCCGGCACCGCGAATCGCATTGACGTCGAGCGAGACCGAACCATTTTTGGCGTAGACGCGAATCTTTGAGTAGCGCGCCTGGATCAGTTGGCCTTCGTGAGGCAGCTCGGTAATCCGGTCGGCGTTGCTCTTCCAGATCACGCACTTGACGAGCGCCTCGCCATCGGTCAGATCGAGATAGACGTGCCCAGACGAGGCGCGGAAACACTTCTGTACCTCGGCTTCAACAACGCCGCCGCCCAAGTCCTCAAGTGCCCCCTCGACGCGGCGCCAGATCGCGCTTGGCGATTCGGCAACCGCGTCGACGGTGGGGACCTCCACGCGTTAGGAGACGGCTTTGACTGTTGCGGCGATAGTCTCGGCCGTTGGAATCGCTCCACCCAGAACCTTCTCACCCTTGGGGCCGGTGATGATGAATGACGGCGTACCACCGAAGCCCTGCTGGGCCGCGACGACTTGGACGTCCTGAATCTCGGGGCTCCAGAGAGTCTCGTTCTGGCGGTCCTTATCGAACGTGGTCAGATCGAGACCGAGCGACGTGGCAATGCCGTTGCAGAAGGCGGGCGTTGCATAGTCGGTCATCTCGTCCTGCTGGTTGATGTACCAGATGTCCTGATACTCAAACAGCTTGTTCTGCTGCTGCGCTGCGATGCCACATTGTGCCGCCGACACGGAATCCGTCCCTAGGATGGGCCAGATCCGAAACTGATACTTGGCCTGGCCGGACTTGACGAGGTCGGTGATGACCTGAGGCATTTGGTCGAGAGCGAAACTCTGGCAGGCTGGACAACGTAGATCGGCGTACTCCGTGATCGTGACCGGCGCGGCTGGATCGCCGAGGGTGTTGCCGTTCTGTGGGATGCCCTCAAAGCGTGCGGTGACCTCTTTGACGCCCTTCAGCTTGCCAGCTGCGACGTCGGTTGCGCTGGCACCGCTCCCATTGCTGGGGGTGCTCGACTGCTGGGAGACGTAGATCAGCACCCCAGCAGCGATCGCGGCGACGACTGCAGCGACACCGATGATCACCCAGAGGTTGCGGCGCGACCCACCATCCTTGGTGTACGGCTTCTTCGGGGGAGGTGGTGTTTTTGCTTTGTCGGCCATGAGTTGTCCTCGTCGGTCTCGGATTCGTGCCAATCCTAGCGCGCATACGGCATGTAGAGGACTAGGCGGACATCACATCCGCGCGGTTGTGATGTCCTGTTGTTGGCCAGCGACCGTTGATCTAGGCGGACATCACAACCGCGCGGATGTGATGTCCGCCTAGGGCTTACGCGATTGTGACGTCGTCGCAGAGGTAGACGTCCTGGATCGCGTTGAGGAGAGCAATGCCCTCGGCACGCGGTCGCTGGAACGCCTTGCGGCCGGAGATCATGCCCATGCCGCCTGCGCGCTTGTTGACGACCGCCGTCGAGACTGCGTCGTGCAGATCGTTGTCGCCCGAGGCACCGCCCGAGTTGATCAGTCCTGCGCGGCCCATGTAGCAACCAGCGAGCTGATAGCGGGTCATGTCGATCGGATGAGGCGTCATCAGGTTTTCGTAGACGCGCTTGTCGGTCTTACCGAAGTTGATGTCGAGGAAGCCTGGGGCTGCCGTCTCGGGCGCCTTCTGCTTGATGATGTCGGCTTGGATCGTGACGCCGAGGTGGTTGGCTTGGCTCGTCAGATCGGCTGCGGCGTGATAGTCGGGGCCACCATCCTTGGCCGAGAAGGCGCTGTTGCGGAGGTAGCACCAAAGCACGGTCGCCATGCCCAACTCGTGGGCAGCCTGGAAGGCGTCAGAGACTTCCATGATCTGGCGCTTCGACTCTTCCGAGCCAAAGTAGACCGTGGCGCCGACCGCGACTGCGCCCATCTCGAACGCCTGATTGACCGAGGCGAACATGATCTGGTCATAGCCGTTCGGATAGCTGAGGAACTCGTTGTGGTTGAGCTTCAGCATCATCGGAATGCGATGCGCATATTTGCGGGAGACCGAGCCAAGCACGCCCAAGGTCGAGGCGACTGCGTTGCAGCCGCCTTCGATCGCGAGCTCGACAATGTTGGCCGGGTCGAAGTAGTCGGGATTTTTAGCGAACGAGGCGCCCGCCGAATGCTCGATGCCCTGATCGACCGGCAAGATCGAGAGGTAGCCGGTGCCGCCGAGGCGCCCAGCGTTGTACATCGTCTGCACATTGCGGAGTACTGGCACCGAGCGATCACTGTCGCGCATCACGCGCTCAACGAAGTCGGGGCCTGGGAGGTGCAGGCGATCCTTGTCGATCGTCGTGCAGGTGTGTCCGAGCAGATCGTCGGCTTTGTCGCCGAGGATCTCGCTAATTCCATCGATGCCCATGCCAGCCACAGTTGTTCCCTCCAGTACGTGTGGCTGCAGAATACCGATTCAGTCGAAGTACGTGTCCTCGTGACGATAGGGTGGCGCGCAGCAGCACAAGAGGCGGAGGTCTGTGTGTGCAGAAATCTGGTGCCAGGCGCCGGGTGGGATCAAAATCGCGTCGCCCGGTGCCACTTCGCGCTGGTCGCCGTCGAGTTCCATTGTGGCTGTGCCCTCGAGGATGAAGTAGATCTCCTCGGCTACCGCGTGGTGATGGCGCACTGTGGCGGTGCCCGCGGGTAAAGAGGCCTCCGCGAGGCTCTGATTCCGCGTCGGTGGGTGCACGACGTTGAGGAGCTCGCGAATCGTCGAGCCGTCCGCAGTGATGAAGGGCTCCGCGTCGCGATCAAGGTTACGCACCTGCATGGTTAGCCTCGCTCTTCTAAATGGGTGAGGGCGAAGCGGGCCGAGCCGCGCAGCGCGCAGAGATCGTCGAGGATCACACGGACCGCCATGTTCTCGAGCAGGCCGTCGTAGCGTCCCTTGGCTTGAAACGCCTTCAAGAACCCGCCGCGACGAAGAATCGGCAGGATCTGCGGAGCGATGCCACCACCGATGTACATGCCTCCCGTCGAGAGCAAGACGAGTGCGAGGTTGCCAGCTTGTGCACCGTACGCGTGCACAAACATCTCCAGCGCGAGCTCGGCGCTGGGGTCGGAGCCTGCAAGGGCGGCCTGTGAGATTGCAACTCCGGGGTTGCCAGAAGCCATCGCGGCCAACAGGTCGGCTCCGGCCTGTGCGCGCTCCGTCTGTGTGACGAACTCCCAAATGTGGACGAGACCAGGGCCCGAGACGACGCGCTCGGCGCTGACGTGCTCCCAGTCGGGGTAGTGCTCGCGGAGGTACAGCAACAGCGCATCCTCGTGAGTTCCACGTGGGCCGTAGTCGATGTGGCCGCCTTCGCTGGCGAATGGCTGCCAGCGGTCGCCGATCGCGACCATTCCGGCAATGCCGAGACCCGTGCCCGCGGAGCAGACTGCCCGGTTGCCTCCGAGTCCAATCGTGTCCGGCTGCAGTTCCTCGAATTGGTCGGGCCCGAGTTCGCTGATGCCCCACGCATTTGCCAGCAGGTCGTTGAGCAGGAAGCCGTCGGCGTGACCGATTGCAGAACGCACCTCATCCTCCGAGACCGCCCAGGGGAGGTTGATGGGATTCGCCTTGCCACCGACAACGGGGGCGGCAATCCCGATCGCTGCGACGGCCACATCGCCTGGATGATCGAGCAGGTACTGCGCGACGAGTGCTTCAAGCGAGGCCGAGCCAGGTACGTCGTAGACGCGCTGATCATCGAGTACGACAGGTCCCGCGCTCGCGTGAACACGAGCAAAACGTGCGTGCGTGCCGCCGATATCGCCGGCGAGAACCGTCGGCTCACTCATGCGACGATTGCCACCCGGTCCAGCGCCTGCAGGGCATCCTCATACCCAAGGGGTGCGGCATACACCGTGTCGAGGGCTTCCTGCAGTTGGCCCGAACTACACGGATCGCCACTGCCGGGAGAGATCGTAATGCCAGCAACGGAGACGCCCTCGACCGGTGCGTGGCCTGCACCGGGTCGCAGCGTCACGTTGACGTCGGCGCGTACCGCAATCCAGGCGGCGAGCAGCATGGCGGAAGGCGAATGTACGTTTCCGACGACGTCGCCCGATGGTGCAAACGCGAGCGTTCCCAGGGCCTGTTCGGACTGAAAGCCTGCACTGATGCGTCGCCGCCATTCGAGCGTGCGGAGCCAGGCGAGGTCCCGAGACGGATGCTTGAGCGCAACGTCGTGGGCGAAGGTGATGGCGCGGGCGGGGTCGGGATCTCGATCACTATCGAAGACGGTTACGTGAGCTGTTTCGGACAGCGAAAGCGCGACCTCTCCGTGGTCGTAGCCCGGCAACCAGGCGACCGTTGGGAGTCCGCGGGCGAGCAGTGGAGCCACGAGCGAGCGTGCATGGGCGAGACGACTGGTATTCGCGTGGATATTGATGTCCTCGACGAGTACGTGCATGCCGGCGTCGCCCACTTCAATCAGGCGCACACGCACCTCGGCATCGAGTCGGTCTTCCTTGTGCTCGATCAGACGAATCATGCGTGCTGGGTGGAGCGCGGTCTCGCGCGTGCCGGCGCGGTGCGCAGTGGCGCGGTGGCGATCGGGAGCGACGATCAGGTTCATCGTGCGCAACGACACGTGATCGCCACTAAGGTGATCGGCCTTGCGGAGTAGGCGGCCGAGCGAGTCGGCTACGACATCTGTCGACGTGTCAGAAGCCTTCCAATGCAACCCGGCCTCAAGCTCCTTCGTCGTGGACATCGCTCGCGTCATAGCCGACGCCACTTCCTGCGGTCGGCTCGAATCAACGCTTCGGCCGAATCTGGCCCCGGCGTCCCTGCGACATAGGGCTCGAGTGGAACCTCGTTCTGCTCCCACGCGGCGATCACCGGGTCGACGATCCGCCAGGCCTGTTCGACCTCGTCGGCCCGCGTAAACAGGGTTGCGTCGCCACGCAACGCGTCGAGAATGAGGCGTTCGTACGCCTCGGGCGTCTCGCGCGTAAAGGTCTCGCCGTAGAGGAAGTCCATCCGGACGGGACGAAGCTGGGTCTCGGCACCGGGGGCTTTTGCCTCGATCCGCAGAGACGCACCCTCGTTCGGCTGGATCGAGAGCGTCAGCAAGTTTGGTCGGATGCTCTGCGCAACCTTGGGATCCGAGAAGGGCATGTGCGGCACCGGGCGGAAGGCGATCGTGATTTCCGTCGAGCGGCGCGGCATGCGCTTACCAGCGCGAACGTAGAACGGTGTGCCGGCCCAGCGCCAGTTGTTGACTTCGAGCTTGAGCGCGGCGTACGTCTCAGTCGTCGACGTGGGGGGCACGTTGGGCTCCTCGAGATACCCAGTGACGTGGCTCCCGTCGACATCGCCAGCCGTGTACTGACCGCGCGCCGAGCCGACGCAGCGGATCGACTTGAGAGCCTTCTCTTTCTCGTCGCGAATCGAGTCGGCGTCAAAGGTGGCGGGAGGCTCCATCGCAGTCAACGCGACCAGTTGCATGGCGTGATTTTGGATGATGTCGCGGATCGCGCCCGACTGGTCGTAGTAGCCAGCACGCGTACCGATGCCAAGATCTTCGGCTGCCGTGATCTGCACGTGATCGATGTAGCGTCGGTTCCAGAGCGGCTCGAAGATGCCGTTTGCAAAGCGAAAGACCAAGAGGTTCTGGACCGTCTCCTTGCCGAGGTAGTGGTCGAGACGCAGGATGTGCGACTCGTCGAAGGCGTCCGTCACCTCGTCGTTGAGTGCGATCGCCGATTCGAGATCATGGCCAAATGGCTTTTCGATCATCAGGACCGATTCGGGCTCTGCACCACGTGCAAGCCCTACCTTGTGCAGCGAATCACCAATCGGACCGAAGAAGCGCGGTGCGACGGCAAGATAGAAAAGGCGGCGGGTAGGGCCACCGAGTGCGCTATCGCCCGCGGTCAGGTTCTTCTTGAGCTTGTCAAACAGTGCGGGCTTCGTAAAGTCGCCCTGGATGTAGTCGACCCGCTCCAGCAGACTCGCCAGGATCTTCTCATCGACGCCGCTGCGTGAGTACCTCGTCACCTCATTGATCATGTGATCACGGAAGTTGTGCTCCGGCATGCTGCTGCCGATGCCGAGCAGGCGGAAGCGTTCGGGCAGTCGCCCTTCGGCATAGAGGTTGTAGACCGCCGGTAGGAGCTTCTTCGCCGCGAGGTCGCCCGAGGCGCCAAACAACACGTATGTTGCTGGCTTGACAACTACACCAGGAACGTCGGCGGCGAAGGGATTTTCTGGTTCTGCTTCGGGCATGTGTGCGGCCTCCCTCGCGACAGCCTAACCCCTTCTGCAAGCGTGCGTGTGTCTTGCTGGTGAACGTTCGGCGTGGCTTGCACTTTCACTCCGCCGGGTTTCCGCGTAGGCTTCCTCACAGTCCGCGACGACAGTCGTCACGGACGGGGGAGGTTCTCGTGGGAGACGTTGCATTCCATACGGTGACGACAGTCGATGAGGCGCTGGCGCTGCTAGGCGACGGCTCTGATGCGCGCGTCGTTGCAGGTGGCTCAGATTTGATCGTGCAGGCACGGCATGGTAAGTCGCTTCCGGGCACGGTGATTGCGATTCATCGCATCGATGCGCTGCGGAGTCTCACTTCGAGCGGCGACTTGGTGGTTGGTGCGTTGACGTCCCACGCAACGCTCTGTGCCGATGCCGGCGTGCGCAGCAATTGGACTGCGATTGCGGATGCCTCCGCGCTGGTCGGATCGCACGCGACACGCAACGTCGGCACGCTTGGTGGCAACGTGATGAATGCCTCGCCGGCGATGGAGACGGGTGGTCCACTGATCGTGCTGGGTGCCTCCGTCACGCTCCGTTCCGCCGCGGGCGACCGCGAAGTCGCGATTGAAGAGTTGTGGACCGGTCCTGGCAAAACTTCGGCGAAGCCGGGTGAGATTTGTGTTGCCGTCACCGTGCCGGCTCAGCCGGCTCTTACCGGCAGTGCCTACGTTCGCCTCGAGTACCGACGGGCGATGGAAATCGCGATTGTCGGCGCCAGCGCGTGCATCACGCTCGATGACGATGGCAACGTGGCGGCCGCGAAGGTTGCGTTGACGGCTCTTGCGCCGACGATTATTCGCAGCCCCGCTGCAGAGGCCGCAATCATCGGTACCGATGGAAACGACGAGGCGCTCAAAGCGGTCACCGCAGGTGCCTCGGCCGACGCCAAGCCGATTTCGGATCTTCGTGCCAACGAGGACTATCGTCGCGCCATGGCCGGTGTGATCGCCAAGCGCGCTGTTGCAGTGGCTGCACAACGTGCTCGCGGCGAGGAGTTTCCGATTCCCGCTACTCCCGTATTCATGAAGGGGTCTGGACAATGAAGCACGCAGCGACACTCACGGTCAATGGCATGGCCTATCCGGTCGAGCTCGAGGGTGACACCACACTCGTCCGCGCGATTCGCGACGACATCGGTCTGACTGGTACCAAAGAGGGCTGCGACGACTGCGAGTGCGGCGCCTGCATGGTGATGATCGACGGGCGTCCCGTCAATTCCTGCACCTATCTCGCGCTCCAGGCTATCGGGTCTGAGATAACGACGGTTGAGGGGCTTGCCGATGGCGAGACACTCAGCAACCTTCAGTCGGCTTTTCTTGACCAGGGTGGCGTTCAGTGCGGTTTCTGCACGCCGGGCATGCTCGTTTCCGCGCATGCGTTGCTGCGCGAGAATGCCGATCCCACGGAAGAGGAGGTTCGCCTCGCGCTCGGCGGCAACCTTTGCCGTTGCACGGGCTACACGAAGATCGCCAGCGCCGTAATGAAGGCAGCCAAAGCCTCCGTCTAACGGAGCGGATTCGACGAAGGGGCCAGACCCTTCTGTCGCATGCCCGCAGCAGCGCGCCGACTTGAGCAAGGGATCTGGTGGGAATGCGAAAGGAGGGTCTGACCCCTTCGTCGCATCTCGAGGTAGCTTGCGCATTGTCTCCAGTTCGCCCCGGGCCAGCACGGCTAACCAACCGCGGCGATAGGCTGCGGCTAATGGATGGGTCGAAAAGCCAATTTCCTGTCTACGACGCCGCGGGTGCGAAGGCAGTCGATGCGCAGGCGATCGCGCTCCTCGGCGGCTCGGGAGAGAGTCTGATGCGCAGCGCAGCCGCGGCTGCGGCGCGGGTGGTGCGAGGGCATTTCGCCGGCGCGCGGCACGTCGTGGTCGTAGCCGGTAGTGGCAATAATGGTGGCGATGGCTACGAGGTTGCGCGACTGCTGCAGGCTCATGGTCGCAGCGTGCGGATCGTTGGAGTGAGCGCGCGCCCAGCGAGTGGCGACGCCGCGACGATGCTGGCCGGAGCGATTGCAGCTGGAGTTGCCCTATGCGAGCGGCCCGACGGCCTGATCGCAGACGATCTCGGCGACGCGGATTTGATTGTGGATGCGCTGCTGGGAATGGGGGCGATGGGTGCCGCCACCGGCGCTGTTGCCCAGGCGATCGCTGCGATCTGTGCCTCCGGGCTTCCCGTCCTCGCTCTCGACATTCCGAGTGGGATCGACGCCTCGACGGGGGAAGTGCTGGGCGCTGTCGTGCGTGCGCACATCACCGTCAGCTTCGCTACCGCCAAGCTTGGACTATTGATCGCCCCCGGGTGCGAACTCGCCGGCAAGGTAATCGTCGTACCGATAGGAATTCCCGCTGCGGTTGCAGTTGCCCCGGTCGCCATTGCAGTTGCGGACGGTCGCGAACTGTTGCCTGGCCGCGGCATGGGAGGTTCGAAGTACGACGCGGGAGCTGTGCTCGTGATTGGTGGCTCTGTGGGTATGGCGGGTGCGCCAGCGCTCGTCGCGGGAGCGGCCTTGCGTGCGGGAGCGGGTGTCGTGACTGTGCTCGTCCCCGAGGCGATTCAACCGACGGTCGCGGGGAGCCTCCGCGAGGCAATGGTGCGACCACTCGCCTCGTCTCGCGTCGAGCATCAGATTGCTGCTTATGCAGAGCGGGCACGCGCTGTCGTGCTTGGTCCGGGGCTCGGGCGCGAACCAGGAACCGACGAACTGGTGCGTGCCACGCTCGCGCTCGACCGACCACTGCTCGTCGACGCGGATGCGCTCTGGTGGGTTGCCCGCGAGCCTGCCTTGCTGCGTCAGCGCACAGCCCCGACCGTGATCACGCCGCATGCCGGTGAGGCCGCGAAACTGCTCGGCGTAGAGACAGACTGGATTGCCGAGCATCGTCTGGCGACTGTTCGTGCGCTTGTCGAAACGACAGGGGCGGTGGCGCTCCTAAAGGGACGTGACACGCTGGTGCTGTCGCCTGAGGGGCGGCTCGGAATTCGAGCGCTTGACTCGGCGGCGTTGGCCACGGCTGGATCGGGCGACGTGCTCGCCGGCATCATCGGCGCCTGCCTCGCTCGTGGAGCGGATTCGTGGACGGCGGCAATTGCCGGAGCGGCTGCTCATGTGCAGAGTGCGCGTACCGCCACGGCCGCACGCAGAGGCGGGGCTATCATTGCGGGAGACCTCATCGAGCACCTACGTGTGCTCGGACCACCTGGGAGCACCCTGTGATCGACCGCCCTGTGCGCGAATTGATGGACCCGACGACACCAACCGTTGCGCCCGACACGACGATCAAGGACCTCGTGCACCTGTTGGCGACGAACAATCTTGACGGTGTTGCCGTGGTCGATGCGGGCAACGCAGTCGTCGGTGTGGTGACTGCGCAGGACATGTTGTTTCAAGAGGTCGAGGCGGATGAGCACGTCCCCTACGTGGCACCGTTTCTTGATTGGATGGTCTACGTGCAGAGTCTCGGCTCGTGGGAGCGGCACATTGAGAAGGCGTTTGCCGTGACCGTCTCGGACCTGATGACAACGGACGCGATCACCGCGACAGCCGATGAGGCGGTGCATGAGGCTGCCAAGCGCATGGCCTTGGAGGGTGTCTCGCAGCTACCGGTGCTCGAGCATGGTGTCTACGCCGGCATGCTGACGCGTGGTCACGTCGTCGTCGCGCTGAATCGCTTTGAGTTTGGTGGGGAAGTCACATAGCGGTGCATCGTCATCGCAGCCTCGTCGAGATCGATCTGGCTGCTGTTTCGGCCAACGTCCAACGCCTGTTGGATGCCGCCGGTGGCGCTGAGGTGTGGGCGGTGGTCAAAGCAAATGCGTATGGACACGGCGCGATTGACGTCGCCCACGCTGCGATCGCCGCGGGTGCCACGAAGCTCTGCACGGCGACGCTTGGCGAAGCGCGTGCCGTGCGCGTCGAGCTACCGACCGTGCCGTTGCTCGTGTTGTCGCCGCTGACAGAGGGAGAGGAAACTGCGGTCGTCGAGGTTGGCTGTGCAGTGACGGTCTCGACGCTCGAGGGCTGGGATCGTTTGCATGACCGCCACGAGGTTGATGTGCACGTGAAGGTCGACACGGGGATGGGGCGGTGGGGCCTGAGCGCGGATGAGGCGTTGGCGGTTGCCGATCAGATCGTGAGTGGGCCACGTCCCGAGCGGTTGGCTGGCCTGATGAGTCATCTCGCCACGGCCGATGATGCCGATCGCGACTTTGTCGATCAGCAGGCGGAGGCCTTTCGTGCCATCGCCGCTGGTTTTCCACCGTGTCCACGGCATCTCTCGAACTCCGCGGCGACGCTCCGCTATCCCGAGCTCGCTTTCGATGCGGTACGGCCAGGAATAGCGGTGTACGGGATTGATCCGCTCGGTGTTTCCGGAGCAGATCATGGGCTCGTGCCGGTCATGCGCTGGACCAGCACGGTCCGCAGCCTACGCGTGCTTGCAGCGGGCGAATCGACGGGATACGGTCGCCGTTTCGTTGCTGCTAAGCCGTGTCGCGTCGCCCTCGTTCCGATTGGCTATGCCGATGGCTACCCCCGCCGACTTTCGGGTCTTGGCGAGGTGCTGATCCACGGGCAGCGCTGCAGCGTGGCCGCGACCGTATCGATGGATCAGCTCGCTGTGGTGCTGCCAGATGAGCTTGAGGTAAAGGAGGGCGACGAGGTCGTGCTGCTTGGTGTCGGTGGCGATGACGTCGTCTCGGCCGAAGAGCTCGCACGCCACGTCGGCACCGTGCCGTACGAGATTACCTGTGGTGTCCGGCCACGTTCGAGCGCAGCGACAGTCAGGAGTGGTTGTGGCTCACGCAGTTGATCCGCGGCTGGCGCGCGCCCTGATTCCGCTGCAGGAAGCATTTGCAGGCGATGGTGACCTCTGGCTCGTGGGCGGCGCAGTACGCGACGTGTTGCTGGATCGCCCCCTGTCCGACTGGGATCTGGTCACCACGGGTGACGCCGAACATACAGCGCGCTGCTACTCGAAGGCAGTCGGTGCGCCCGTGTTTCCCCTCTCGGAGCGACATGGCGCGTGGCGTGTCGTTGGCGAGGACCACGAGGTCGACATCACGGGTGCGCCGGATGGCATCACGGCCGACCTCTTGCGGCGCGACCTCACGATCAACGCCATCGCAGTGCGGGTCGCAGACGGCAAGACGTTAGCGGTCCCAGGAGCTCTTGACGATCTCGAGGACCGCGTCCTTCGCGTCGTTGCGGATTCGTCGTTTCGTGATGACCCGTTACGTCTGCTGCGCCTCGTCCGATTGTCCGTCGAACTGGACCTTGCGGTTGCACCCGAAACCGTGGCGCTTGCCCAACGCGACGCGGCCCTCGCGGCCGAGCCGGCGGGAGAGCGGCAGCGGGCGGAGCTCGAGCGAATTCTTCTGTCGCGCGATCCCGTCGATGGGCTCCGATTTCTCGATCAGTTGGGACTTCTCGGCGTTGTGCTGCCTGAGGTCAAGGCCTTGGCCGCTGTCGAGCAAAACCGTTATCACCATCTTGATGTGCTGGATCACACGCTGCAGGTGCTCGATGCGACGACCGATCTGATCGAGCAACCAGAGTTCGCGTTCGGCGAGGCTGCCCCGGCCGTGGCGACGGCACTTTCGGAGCTCCTCGATGCCGACTGCGATGTTGCGTTGGCCGTGCGCTGGGGCGCGTTGTTGCACGACATCGCTAAGCCCGATACCCGAGTAGAGTTCGAGAGCGGCCACATTGGCTTCCCGGGGCATGCCCAGCAAGGTGCCGAGTTAGCCACTGCGATTCTCGAACGCTTGCGGTACAGCAGCGCGATGCAAAAGTGTGTGGCGGTGCTCGTGCGTGAGCATTTACGGCTTGGCTTTCTCGTCCCAGATGGCGTGTTGGACGCGCGTGCTGTGCACCGCTATCGCGTCGCGACCGATCCCTGGGCAATCGCGAGCGTGGTTGTGTCGTTGGCAGACCGTTGGTCGACGCGTGGGACCCGTGCTCGCCAGCGCTGGATCCGTCGTCATGAGCAGCTCGCTATCGAGATGGCGCAGGCCCTTGCTCTTCCTGTCGCCGCACCACTGCTTCGCGGCGATACACTCGCCGAGGTGCTCGGCTGTGAGCCGGGTCCTGTCATCGGAGCCCTGCTTGCACAGATCGCGGAGGAGCAGGCAGCCGGCACCATCTCGAACGAGGCCGAAGCGATTGCCTTTGCGCGAGCTCAACCGTCTGCACCAACGGCGTAGCGCCTTGGTATCTTTATCCTAATGGCTGCCGAAGTACAAGAGTCTCTACCCGTCGAAGTCGCGGAGCTCGCGAAGTCTGGCGCTCTGATGGTGGATGTGCGCGAGCAGTTGGAGTGGGATGCGGGGCACATTGCCGGCTCTATTCACCTCCCCATGAGCGAGCTTTCTAACCGCTTGAACGAGCTTCCCGACGCAGACTGCACGGTCTTTATCTGTCGCGTTGGCGTTCGTTCACTGGCAGCAGCAGAGGCCTTCGCGGCAGAGGGTCGCAGTGGCTGCATCAACCTTGCGGGTGGCCTTCAGGGGTGGGTTGAGGCCCGTTTGCCGTTCGACGGCACCGTCGTCTGAGGGGTTTAGCAAGCCGCACCACCGTCAACAGGTCGCCACGACGGTACACTTACGTCTGCTGATCCAGTACTACGACAAGATTCTCGTCGTGGCACCAGCTACAGGAATGCCACCCGGATGCCCACCGCCCGCACCCGCCTCGCTCGCCGAATCATTCCGTTTGTCCTCGTCGTGCTTGCGATCGTGCTCGTCACGTTCTCGATGCGCGCGCAGGCGCAGGTCGAGTCGGCGCAGTCGCAATCCTCAGATCGGTCGGTCGCCATTCAGGAGTTTGCCCAGCGCGCAACGCAGCCGGTGCGAGATCTGATCGGCTGGTTTGGCGACGTTCGTACTGCACGGCAAGAGCGCGACCAATTGGCACAGGAGAATGCCGTGCTGCGATCCGACCTCGCAAAAGCAGAGGTCAACCAGCAGGATGGTGAGGAGCTGCGAGGGCTACTCGACTACGTTCGCTCGCCGGCTTTCCCGCAGATCAAGAATTATCAGCCGCGCGCGGCACGCGTCGTTGCTCGCTCGCCATCGCTGACGTCGAGCAGTGTCGTCGTCGACGCGGGCGACGCTGTCGGCGTCAAGGTCGGGGATCCCGTGTTGGTCGGTGTGGCGCAGTCGGCGGACATTGGTGGTGCTGCACTGATTGGTCGCGTCGAGCGGACGACGCCGGAGACAGCCGTGATTTCGCTACTCTCGAATGCCAGCGTGGCGGTTGGTGCGACCGTCTCGGGGCGGCGAGGTGCAGACGGTATCTTGCAGCCGAGCGCAGCCGACCCCTCCGTGCTGGTGCTCGGATTCGTGCGGGGCTCAAGCGTTGTGAAACCGGGTGATCGTGTGATCACCAGTGGCTTCCTCGACCCCTCGGGCAAACTTGGATCCGCCTATCCGCGTGGTCTGCCGATTGGAGTCGTGAGCGAGGCGCGGCAGAGCGATGCAAACACCTATAAGAGCGTGTTGGTCGTGCCGTGGGTCGAACTCGGATCGTTTGCGAACGTCGTCATTTTGACGGGTGCGGGTGGTGACTCGTGAGTGCGACAGAGGCGACGTTCGAGGCCGCAGACGACGATCAGTTTTCTGATGCCCACGTGGTCAAAGACAGCGCACGTCGCCGGCCGAACTGGATCTCGACACGAGTGATTCCGCTGCTTGTTCTGGTGGTTGCGATCTATCTGCAGATTGCCTTGGCGATCGATGCGCGCGTTCTGGGTGCGATTCCTAACTTCACGCTGGTCGTGCTTGTTGCCTTCGCGTTGCGCTTTGGTCCCGCCTGGGGTGCTGCCGTCGGGTTCGTGGCCGGGGTTCTGATCGACATTGCAGTGCAGGCTCCGCTCGGCATGTCGTCACTGGTGTTGACGCCAATTGGATGGGGAGTTGGCGTCTTTTCCCAACGGCGACGACGCGTGTCGCTCGCAATGGCAGTGGTCGTGCTGGTGGTTGCGGCCGTCCTCTGTCTGACTGCCGAAATTGCCGTAACGACTGTCATTCAGAGTGAGTCGATTGCGTGGCGTTCGATTGCCATCGCCGGTACGGCTGGAGTGATGTTCACGGTTCTCGTTGGCATCATCATGCTGCCAGTTTTGCGGCGATTGATGGGTGTCCCGGTTGGGGGAGCCGTATGAGTACGCCGTCGGTTGACGAGCCCACGATCGCTCAGCCACCGCCACCGAAGCAGCCGCTCGCGACCGCCGAAGTGTTCGATCGCGATGGTGCGTCGCGTCGCGTCGCGATTCTCGGCGGGGTTGCGATCGTGATCGTGGTGATTCTGATTCTGCGCCTGTGGTCGTTGCAGGTCCTCGATGTTCAGACGTATCGGGCCCAGGCTAACTCGAATGGTTTGCGCAGCATCGATGTACCGGCTTCCCGTGGTCAGATCCTCGATGCGCAGGGCAAGCTGTTGGTTGGCAGTCGACCGTCGAACGCGGTTGCGATCGATCCGACGCGGTTCCCCGATTTGCTCACGTTGTGTGGACGCGATGTTGCGGGCCCCTTCGATGGTCGCACGAGTAACGAGCGAGCACTTGCGATTTCGGCAGCATTGATTGAGGCAGCCAAGTTCTCGAAGGCGCGGCGGGTGGCACGCATTGCGGCCATCCAAAGAGAGCTCGATGGCACAGACCAGGTGCGCGCCTGGGCCGGCTGCACGAAGCAGTGGCCGCAGCTCGCCGAGCTCGCACAGGTGTCAGGAATTACGGTTGTCGAGCTGGAAGATGCCATTCATACGGCTGCGATCAGGGCACCCTTCGATTCGATTGTGCTGGCCAAAGACGTCGACCGTAACGTGCTGTTCTATCTCAAGGAACGCGCTGCCCAGTACCCGGGAGTACGAATTGTCGAGGGCACTGCGCGCGCATATCGCACGTCTCGCGGCACGCAGGGTAAGACGTACCCGTTGGCTCCGCACCTCTGGGGCGAACTCGCCGAGGTTTCCGCAGAACAGATCAAGGATCAGGTCACCTACCGCAATGCCGAGCCTGGCGATCTCGTTGGTCAGCGTGGGGTGGAACGATACTTTGATCGCTACCTCCGTGGCACGAGTGGCTCGTTGCAGCGACGCGTCAACGCGTTTGGTGATCCCGTGGGTGAGATTGTGCGCTCGCAGGCTGCTCGCCCGGGCGACAACATTCGCCTGACGATCGACGCGGGTATCCAGTCAGCAGCGGAGATGGCGCTGCGCGAAGCCATCGCGTATGCGAAGACGCATGGGCACCCAGCAGCAGAGGGTGGTGCGATCATTGCGATGGATCCCCGCACCGGTGCGATTCGCGCAATGGTCTCGAATCCAGGCTTTGATCCGGCAATCTTGGCTGGGCCAGGGGGGCAGAAGTATTGGGACTCGCTAGCGCGCAATACGAACGCTTCACCGCTGCTTGATCGTGCGATGACCGGGCTCTACCCAGCCGGCTCGACCTTCAAGCCTGTGACGGCAATTGCCTCTGTCGAGGGACGTGTCGCCAAGTCCGACAGCGTCATCCAGTGCACCCCAGACGTCACAATTGACGGTCAGACGTATCGCAACTTCGAATCGGGCGTCAACGAGCCGATGAATCTGGTGCAGGCCATGACTGCCTCGTGCGACACCTATTTTTACGAACTCGGGAAGCGCCTGTACGAAGCGACGCCGAAGAGTGGGCAGTTCGAGCCACAGCCGCTGTGGGCGCGGCGGCTTGGCTTTGGTGCCTCGACCGGCATTGACATCGGTGGCGATGCTGCTGGCAACGTGCCCGACGCCGCCTATAAAAAGCGTCGCTTTGGCGATGATCGCGTCCACAATCGTTGGACGTCAGGCGATTCAATTTTGCAGTCAATTGGCCAGGGCGATCTCGAGGTGACCCCGCTCCAAATTGCGCGCCTCTACGCCCTCATTGCCAACGGTGGGACGCTGGTGCAGCCGCACGTTGGCGCGTCAGTTTATGGGCAGGATGGAACGATGCGCGAGAAGCTCGAGTCGGCGCCCGGAGAAAAAGTTGCTGTTGATCCCTACGTGTTGGCAACGATCCGTAAAGGCCTCGAAGGTGTCACGCAAGATCCGGATGGCACTGCGTACACGGCGTTCAAGGGCTTTCCGATTCTGGTGGCTGGTAAGACGGGCACAGCCGAAAAGCTTGGCAAGCGCGACTTTGCCTGGTTCGCTGGCTACGCACCCGCGGCGAATCCGACGCTGGTCGTGGTCTGCGTGATCGAGCAAGGTGGCTTCGGTGGTGTGACGTCCGCACCGGCTGTGCGACAGGTGATGGCGCAGGCTTTTGGGGTGCAAGAGGCTACGATTGGTCAGATCTCGAGCGCAGAGAAGGCGGGCGTCTACTTTGGTCCTGCCCTCGGCACCGATCCCGCCCAAGAGGTGCAGGCACAGGATTCGACCCGGACGACGCAAGGGTCGACCGGATGACCCTGACCTTGCTCTTGCGGCGCGTCGACTGGCTCCTGGTTGCTGCAGTTTTGCTGTTGCTCGTGATCGGAGAACGTGCAGTGCGGGCCGCAACCGTCAACGATCTACTCGGCGATCCAGGCTTCTTCGATCGCCGCCACATCATCTACATCGTTGCTGGCTTGGGCTTTGCCGCGGTCGCGATGGTGATCGACCCCCGCATCTATCGCCGACTATTCTGGTTCATCTACGGCTCCACGATCGGGCTGCTGATCATCGTGCTCGGCTTTTCGGCGGCTCGCGGCTCACAGCGTTGGATTCCGCTGCCATTCTTCACGTTGCAGCCATCCGAGCTCGGCAAGGTGACGATGATCGTCTGCTTGTCAATCATCATCGCGGACTGCGTTCGTCGCGGTATTCGTGGCTGGGGCATGGTGACGCGGGCCGGGCTACTAATGCTGCCACCGTTCGCGTTGGTGTTTATCCAGCCAGATCTGGGCACGTCGATCGTCTACATCGCGATTACGCTCACGGTACTCGTCGTGGCGGGTCTGCCGGGTCGCAGTGTGGCTGTTCTCGGTGGTATTGCGGTCGCGTTGGTCGTGCTCGTGCTCGGCATCCTGCCCTCGATCGGACTCCCGCTTTTGCGGCCGTATCAGGCAGAGCGAATCACGGCCTTCCTTGATCCTCAGGGTGGTAGCGACGCGGCCTACCAGGCGCAACAATCGATGATCGCAATCGGGTCGGGTGGCCTGGCTGGGCGTGGCGGGGGCGTCAGTCAGACGGCCGGTAGCTTCTTGCCAGAGCATCACACGGACTTCGTCTTTGCGGTGGTGGGAGAGAATCGCGGCTTCGTTGGCTCGGCAATGGTCGTGCTGCTGTATCTCTTGATCTTCTGGCGGGTCGGACGGATGATCCCGCGGGCACGCAACCTCGAGGAGTCATTCATCGCCGCTGCCGTGTTCGGTCTGCTGTTGACGCAGGTCGCCATCAATATCGGGATGAATCTAGGGATTGCACCGACGACGGGTATTCCGCTGCCATTTATGACCTACGGGGGCTCCAACACGATCACGAACCTGACTGCTGTGGGTCTGGTGCTGGCGGTGGGTGCCCGGATCGTGCGCGAGCAGGCGCTGGAGCCAGGCTGGCAGGAACGCCCTCGGAGCCGACTCGCCGATCCACTTGAGGTACCGAGTGACACTGTCTGACGGGTGGTTAGCGGCACCTCGCTAGACTCACGGGGTGGCTCAGCCCGTTTTTCAACAGCAGATGCGCGTCAAGCAGGGCTCCCTGCGGCGTCAGCTCAACGGGCCTGAACTAACGTTGTCCCGGCACGATCTACGCACCAGCATGCTCGAAGGTGCGATCGGCCGGGTAGATCCAATCACGGGGGACGTGCTCGAGGCCGCGTGGCGTGCAGGTGCATGCTTCGACGCCTGGACGGAGCACCACCGCGAGGACGCGTACAGGACGGCGTTGAGCGCTGCCGGACGCGACCTCGAGGTGGAGGCGACGCAAGAGCGCGACCCTCTCGACCCGCTGGCGTGCGATCACGTGCGCAGCGGTGTGACCAAGGAGTTCCTGCTGGATGAGTGGTGGCAGCGTCGCGCCGAACGGCCGACCGGGGATTGTCGAGGGGATGGCTGCAGCGAATGCAGCGCCCATGTCGGCCCCGTTCGGAACCGGTTGGTGGCGGCCTAGTGCCACGCATCCTGCAGTGCATGCCGTGAGGATCGAGCTTCGCCTCGCCATCCGGGACCGTGCGCGGTACCTCAGCCAGCTCGAGCTGGTTGAACTCCTGCTGGCTGCGTTGCGGCGAGCGGGGTATCAGATAGCGCTCTCAAACGGCATGCGACCCCGACCTGTCATCCGCCTCGCGCCCACGCGCGATGCGGAGGATGAGCGCTGCACGGTCGAGCTCGTTGGTGACAGCCACGACCTCGACGACCTCGTTGTCCGATTCGCCGCGAACTGTCCGCGTGGAGTCGTCCCGCTCGAAGCCTGTCTCGCCGGTCCTCCGACCGCCGTCACGGGTGCGACCTATCGCATCGTGTTCGATGCGCCGGGCGAAACACTCGCCCAGGCCGTTGCCGCCCATCGTGCGGCCTCGGAGTTACGGATACCGCAGTGCAGCCCTATGCAGCACCGCGCTGTTGATGTTCACCGCTACGCACCCGAGCCTCGGCTCGATGGCGAGGCGGCGATCGTTCAGATCGCCATCGATGACGATGGCTCTGCCAAGCCCAGTGGGGTTGGGCGCGCGCTTGCGAGCTGCGCGCCCGACGCATTCGCTGTGGCTGGCATTACCCGACGAGCGGTCCACGCCGCGCCGAAACCGGTGCGAGTGGGGGCCACGGAGACCACATGAAGAAAATCCTGATATCTGCCGATGCGTATGAGACAAAGGCAGCCCTGATTGAAGACGACCGCGTCGTCGAGACGTACATCGAGCGCGATGAGCGCCGATCCTTGCTCGGCAACATCTACCTTGCCAAGGTCGACACCGTGTTGCCCGGCATGGAGGCGGCTTTCGTCGATGCTGGCATAGACAAGAACGCGTTCCTGCACGTCGCCGAGATCCGCATCGACGGACTCGACCAACGTGCGCGCCGCTCCAAGCGGATCCAAGACCTCGTCAAGGGCGGCCAGTCGCTGCTTGTGCAGGTTACGAAGGACCCGATGAAAACAAAAGGTGCCCGCGTCACGATGGACGTGTCGTTGGCAGGCCGGTTCCTGGTCTACGTGCCAGACGGCGAGGGTGGTGGTGTTTCGAAGCGCCTTCCCGACGGTGAGCGCGATCGTCTGCGCGAGCTCGTCAAGCAGCTGACACCGCGTCTTGGTGGCGGTCTGATCGTGCGCACGGCTGCGCGTGGTGCAGAACTCGTCGAGTTGGAGCGTGACCTCGTCTTGCTCGAAGATCAATGGGAGGGTGTGATCGAGCGCTGCAAGACCGCTGTGGCGCCGTCGGCCATTCACACCGAAGTCGATATTGCGTTGAGCCTCGTGCGTGACGATTTTCGGCAGGACGTCGATGAGTTGATCGTCGACGACGAGGCGACCTACGAACGCATCGTGTCGTACGTGCAGGAGCGTAGCCCCGAGCTCGTCACGCGCGTCCATCGCCACACGGCCCAGACCGAGTTGCTGCGGCGCTACGGCGTCGACGAGGCGATCGAGAGCACGCTCAAGCGTCGCGTCGATCTTCCCTCGGGCGGCTACCTCTTGTTCGATTACGCAGAGGCCTTCACGATCGTCGACGTCAACACCGGCCGCTTTGTCGGCAAGGGACGGCTCGAAGACACGATCGTGCACAACAACCTCGAGGCGGCTCGCGAGGTCGTTCGTCAGCTGCGGCTGCGCGATCTCGGCGGCATCATCGTGATCGACTTCGTCGACATGGAGTCGAAGACGAATCGCGACGCGGTCATCACGGCACTCAAGGAAGAGCTTGCCAAGGATCGCTCGAAGGTCTACCTCGTCTCGATCAGCCCGTTGGGCCTCGTCGAGATGACACGCCAGAATGTGACCGACGGCGTGCGCGAGATCATGACGAGCGAGTGCGCCACCTGTGCGGGCGAGGGCCGCGTCCTCAGCGACGAGACGCTTGCCCTCGACAATCTGCGCCAAATGCGCCGCCACGCGGTGCAGTCGGCCTCTGAGGCCTTCCTAATCGAGGTTGATCCCTCCGTGGCTGCACGCATGATTGGTCCCGGCGGCACGCGCCTCGAAGAGCTGGAGATGGCGACAGGCAAGCACTTCTCGATCGTTGCCACCGATGGCGTGCCGCGCGAGCGCTGCTCATTCCTGAAGGAAGGCACCGTCTCCGAGGTGCTGGAAGACGCGATTCCCGTCGAGGCGGGACAGGAGCTCGAGGTTTCCCTCTCCGAGCCTCACATGTACCAGGCAGCCGATGCGGTTGCCGTACTCGAGGGTGGCTATCGCGTGGTTGTTGCCGGAGCCGGCCCGTACCTCGGCGAGAAGCAGCGCATCAAGATCGAACGGATTGGTCGACTCGAGGCGCACGCCGTGCTGCTCGACGCGAAGCCAATCACCGAGGAAGAGATGATCAAGATGGTCGATCCTCGCAGCGACGTGCATGAGCCGCCGCGCCTCGTGGGCGAGCGGATCGACCTTGAGGGCAAGAAGCGCAAAGGCAAGCGCAGTCGTACGCCATCGGCGACGATCGATACGCCAACCGGCGACATGACGGCATCCGTCGGCGAAGAGACGGAGCCGCTTGATCTGCCGGAAGAGCCCGAAGTCGTCGTCGTTGAGGGCGAAGAGTTGGAGGCCACGCCAAAGCGGCGTCGCAGCCGGACTACGGCTACGTCCGACTCGTCGGTCGATGGTGACGACGAGCACGACGAAGACGATGAGGACGACGAGGATGAAGACGGAGAGGAGGCGACCGCAGAAGGCGGTGCTCCCAAGAAGCGTCGTCGTCGTGGTCGTCGTGGTGGTCGCGGTCGTTCCACCGGTGGATCCGCTGCAGCGCATGCACCAAGCGACGCGCCGGCTGTGGATGGCGATGAGCCAGCCCTACGTGCTGCTCAGCCCGCTCGGGAGGGCGCAGCTGAGGGTGCCGATGGCGATGGCCCCGCACGACCGAAGCGACGTCGCAGCCGCGGTGGTCGCGGTCGCTCGCGCAGCGGGAGTGGTGCAGGCACTGCCAGTGGCAACGGCGAAGGTGGCGCGCAGGAGTCGCGTGGTCAGAATTCGCGTCCCAGGACCACTGAAGCCACTTCAGCAGCCAAAACAGAGGCACCAGCAGCAGCCAAGCCGGCTGCTGCACCCAAGCCAAAGCGCGGTCTTTTGGGCCGTATCCTTGGCAAAGACTGACCGTAAAGGGCAGAGAGGCGGAGCCTTGTGCTTCGCTTCTCTGTTATGTTCCCGCCCGTTGTCGCCGGTGGCGACCCGTACGAAAGTCTCGCATCGATGTTTGCTGTAATCGCCCTCGGAGGAAAGCAATACCGCGTCACCAAGGGTGAGCGGATTGTTGTGGATCGCGTGGCGCTTGACGAGGGTGCAACCCTCAAGCCGCCTGTGGTTCTCGCATCGGATGGCAAGCAGACGCTTGCGACGGAATCCGAGCTCAAGCCTGTGACCGTCTCCGTGCGCGTCAAGGAGCACAAGCTCGGCCCGAAGATCAATATCCGCACGTATCGCTCGAAGAAGAGCAGTGCCCGTCGGATGGGCTACCGCTCGAAGCAGACCGTCGTTGAGGTGGAGACGATCGCCTTCGGCAAGAAGGGAACTGAAGATGGCGCATAAAAAAGGACTCGGCTCCTCGAAGAACGGCCGCGACTCTAATTCCCAGCGACTTGGCGTCAAGGTCTTCGCAGGTCAGGCTATCCGCGCAGGCGGCATCATCGTTCGTCAGCGTGGCACCCGCTTCAACCCGGGCGCAGGCACGGGCATCGGCGTCGACCACACGATCTTCGCTACGTGCGATGGTGTCGTGGACTTTGGTCAGCGTCGCGGCAAGCGCATCATCTCGGTCGCACCGGCCGAGGGGTAGTCGGCAGGGCGTAGCCCGTGTTCTCCGACCGGGCGACGATCTACGCCGCGGCGGGCCGAGGCGGCGATGGGGCTGTCGCGTTTCGACGTGAGAAATTTGTGCCGCGCGGCGGTCCGTCGGGTGGCGATGGCGGCGATGGTGGCAGCGTCATTCTCGTTGCCGATCCGTCGCTCCGTGACCTCACCAACGTCCGCAACAATCCGCACCTCAAGGCCGAGGACGGCCATAGCGGGGAGGGTTCCAACCGCACGGGCTCGATGGGGTTGGACACGATTATTCCGGTTCCCGTCGGTACCCAGGTTTTGGACGACGATGAGGTCGTGATTGTCGATCTCGCTGCGCCGGGTGCCTCCGCGACGATCGCTCATGGCGGCCATGGCGGATCGGGCAACCGACGCTTTCGAACCTCGGTCCGCCAAGCACCGCGGACGGCAGAGTTCGGTGGCCTCGGCGATGACTACACGCTCGTCCTGCAGCTCAAGCTACTGGCCGATGCCGCGCTGCTTGGCTTTCCGAACATCGGTAAGTCGTCGCTCCTGCGTCGCATCTCGAATGCCAAGCCGAAGGTTGCCGATTACCCGTTTACGACGATCGAGCCAGTGCTCGGCATTGTCGATCTCGCAGTCGATCGTCAGATCACCGTGATGGACGTGCCTGGGCTGCTCGAAGGGGCCGCCGAGGGTCACGGCCTTGGGCTCGACTTCCTCGCCCACCTCGAGCGCGCCAAGCTGCTCCTGCACGTCGTGGATGCAGGGCTGCCTGTCGAGGAGTCGATCGAGGCGTTCGTAGCCATCCACCGCGAGCTCGAGCTGTATCAGGAAGACCTCTCGACGCGCCCACGTCTCGTGGTGCTCAACCGCATCGACCTCAGCGGCGAAGCGGATCGCGACGTGCTCGTCAACGAGCTCGCGGAGGCACTCGATGCGCTCGGCGACATTTCCGCGCTGCGCAACGTGCTGCGCGACGAAGCAACAGGCAAGCCATCGATCGTGCCGGTCTCGTGCGTGACAGGCGAGGGCGTGCCCGAGCTGATGAGCACGCTTGGACGTGTGGTGCCCGAGCCCGAGATCACACCTGCCGCCGAGGCCGAGTTGGCTCAGTACCTCGTCTACCGTCCCGGTCGCTCTGGCAGCGCCAACGTGCGTGTCCTGCGCGACGAGACCGGCGTGCGCATCATTGGAGCCACGATCGAAGAGGACCTCAAGCGGATGGACGATGAGGCCGCGACCCAGGCTGTGGCGCACTACGTTGAGACGCGCCGGCTGACGCCGCTGCTCGTGCGCGCTGGCGGCAAAAACGGCATCATCGTCAAGATCGGCGATCGTGAGGTTCCGTACCGTGTCTAGCTCGAGTCGTATCGGCGTGCTTGGCTCGCTCTGCAATCCGCCACACCTCGGGCACGCCGCCTTGGCGCGAGTGGCGGCCGAGCAGCTCGACCTCGAGTGTGTCTTGCTCGTGCCGACAGGCGTTCCGGCTCATCGAGAGCCGTCTGCCGTCACTGCAGGCATGCGTCTGCGCCTCGCCCAGGCCGCTGCCGCCGACGAGCCCGTCTTGCTGGCCTCGAGCGTCGAGGTCGAACGTGCGGGTCCGTCGTACATGGCCGACACGCTGGAACAGTTGGCCCGCGCCGCCGGCGATGCGGAACTGGTCCTGCTGTTGGGCGCAGATCAGTACGCGACACTCGACGACTGGCACGACCCAGAGCGCCTTCGGGGCCTTGCCACGATTGCGGTGGCGCCCCGTCTAGGGGTCGAGATTGCCGCCGGTTCGGCAACGCTGATCGCGATGCCCGAGCTGGACATCGCCAGCTCCGAGATTCGGCGCCGTATTACCGCGGGCGAGTCGATTGACGGGCTCGTTTCGCCGTCCGTGGCGGCGCTGATCGCCGCTGAGGGTCTGTATCAATCGGGTGGTGCCGGATGATCCGTCGGCCAGCCGTGGTACGTTCCGCTTGTGCTTGGAGCAAGGGACTGAACCACTGAGCGATACCACCGTTCTCGCTGAGCAGGCTGCCTCTATTGGTGCGGACAAGCTCGCGACGGACATCGTTCTGCTCGATATGCGCGGCGTCGTCGCGTACACCGACTGGTTCGTCGTCATGACTGGGAGTAACACCCGCCAGGTTCAGGCCATCGCCGAAGAGGTTGGGCTGCGTATGAAGCGCGAGCATGGCCTGATCCCGTTGCGCACAGAGGGCATGAAGGAAGGCACGTGGGTGTTGATCGACTTTCTCGACATCGTCGTTCATGTCTTCGTGCCCGAGTCGCGCGAGTTGTATCGCCTTGACGAGTTGTGGGGCCAAGTCCCACATACGCTCGTCGCTGAGGGCTAGCGCCACGCGACGCGAGTTGCAGCGGCACGGTCTGTCAAGGCGTTCCTAGCCGGCTTGCTATCGTGCGCTGCTGACGGGGCCATAGCTCAGCTGGGAGAGCGTCTGGCTGGCAGCCAGAAGGTCAGGGGTTCGATCCCCCTTGGCTCCATCGCATTCGTCGGCCAATGTCCAGAAGGGGCCAGGCCCCATCTGGACATTGGTTACTACGCCTTCTTACGCTTGCGCTTCGGCTTGGCTTTGGTCGCTTTGGGGCGAGGTGCCCGCGTTGGCGCTTTCGGCGTTGCGCCTGGAGCCGCTGGTGCCGCCGGTTTCGCTGGAGCGGCAGGAGCAGCAGGAGCAGCAGGAGCGGCAGGCGCAGCAGGAGCGCTGGGGACTGTCGGTGTCCGCAGGTCGGCGGCCGGGTTTGGGGTCGTGGTGCGTGGTGGCGCTGCACCCAGCAGTGTCTCGCCGATGTAGCCCGCCGCTGTCGTGCCGGGTGGGATCACGAAGATCGCCGACGCCGAGTGTGTGATGTACTCGTTGAGGGCATCGCTTGCCGCCAGGCGCGTCTGAAGTGGGATGAACTGCCTGCGGACATCGCGCTGGAAGGAGATGAACACCAAGCCGGCGTTGTACTCGCCGGTTGCGTCGAGACCGTCGTGGAACGAGTAGCCACGACGGAAGATGCGCTCATCTTCGCTGTCCTGCCCCGTTCGAGGGTTAGCCAGTCGGATGTGGGCCGTGACGGGCATCAGCTCGCTGCGCACAGGATCGTTCTCGCGCGTGCCGCCAAATGGTGCTCCTGTGGCCCGGCGGCGCCCAAAGACGTCCTCCTGCTCGGACAGCACGCTCTCGTCCCACTCGCGGAGCTTTGCAACCACGCGGCGGTAGACCAGATACGTGCCGCCTGCGAGCCAGGCTGCCCCGTCGCTCGGATCGACCCAGACGTTGCGGGCCATGCGGGCGGGATCCTTGGGGTTGAGGTTGGCAGTGCCATCCTTGAACCCCATCAGGTTACGACCGGCACCGTCTGCTGGATTGGTGGGGAGTTCATTGAAGCCCGATTGTGTCCAGCGCAACGTGGCGCGACCGGTGGCCAGACGTGCCAGCGTGCGCAGTGCATGCTCGGCTACGAGCCGGGTCTCGGCGCAGCATTGCAGGCAGAGGTCGCCAGCAGAGGCCGTAGGGTCGAGGGCGTCGCCCGTGAAGGCTGGGAGGTCGACGAGCGCGGTGGGACGCAGACTCGTAAACCCAAACCGGCTGTCAAAGAGCGACGGTCCGAAGCCAATGGTGATGGTCAAGCGGTCGGCGCTCTGGCTGAGTGCCTCACCCGTGTCGGCGGGAGCCACATCCGGCGCGCCCGCATCTGGCATTGGCAGTCCCTTCGTCAGCAGCCCCATTGCCTCCTGCCACGTCTGCAGTAGCGCAATCAGCTGCTCGCGTGTGGTGCCGGCAACGAGGTCGAAGCCAGCCAGTTGGAGGTGCTCTGGGGCGTTCGTGGTGATCCCGGCCTGATTGATGCCGTAGGGCGTAATGCTGGCGTGTGGGTCGCAGTTCGAGTTGGCGGAGCCTCGTGCTGTATCGACGAGTCCAGTGGGCTGTGCGAGTAGCACTGCTGCGCCGGTGGAGGCCGCGACGGCGAGGATGCCGCGGCGGGTGAGCGAAGGTGTCTTCATGATGGCTCCAGGGTCAGATTGTTTGTCGAGCACGATGTCGACAACAAAATCGCTCTGTTGCCGCGTGGTGGGTCGTTGGTGCTGACCCGGCGTGTGCTGAAATCTGACGCGCGTTACCTGAGAGTTTTCTCAGGTTTGGAGAGGTCTTAAGGTAGGTCCATCCGCCCGAGGCGCCAACCGGCCAAGACGACGGCAAGTCCGGTGGCGACCACCAAAGCGATCACGCCTGTGGTCGCGCCAAGTGTGGGTACGAGGTCTGGTGTCAATCCGTAGATCCCACTGTCGGTGATTGCCCGCCCCCACGCAGTCATGCTGAACCGCTCGGCCGAGGGAGCGATCGTGGCGATCGCGCCCTCCCAGACGAGGATGTAGAGAATGCCCGCCACGAGTGCGCGTCGCAAGAGCAGCCCGACCGTTACAAAGACAGCGACATAGACCGTTGCTATGAGGAGCGTGCCGGCGAGGCCACGCAGGATGTTGTCGGTGCCAACGCCGAGATGGTTGCCAAGAATGACGATCGCGATCAGCGCAGGAGACAGCAAGATCGCTGTGCAGATGGCTGCAGCCAGCGTCTTCTCTGCAGCAATCCGCAGTCGCGAGATGCGGGCGGTGGCGAGGTAGACGATCGTGCCCGATTCGCGCTCGTCACCGATCGCCGTGACGGCCAAGACGAGTGCCACGAGTGGCGCCACGGTCGTCACGAGCAGGCGTCCGACGATGATTGCCTGAATGTCAGGAACGACATCGCCGCGAACAATGGACAGCCCCACGAAGAAGAGGACTGAGGACACCGGCAGGAGCAACGCCAGCGAGCGGCGACGCAACAGCAGCGCGCGAACAGTGAGACGCGTGACGGTCATCGACGCGCCCCGCGAGCTCGCTCGGTCAGGTAGCCATAGACGCTCTCCAAGTTTTCGTCGGTTGGTTCGACCGAACGCAATTGGGCGTTCGTCGCGACGGCCAACTCGGGGAGTGTCCTGGCAAGCGCTGTCGCGTCGCGCGTCTCAATCAAGACGCCGTCGTCGGTGAGCTCGACGCTCACGACCCCAGGCAATCCGGCCAGACCAGCGGCCATGGCACGGGCATTCGTGGTGACGACTTGGATGCGCCGTGGGCGTTCGTCCATCAACTCACGAAGACCCTGCGGCGATCCTTCAGCGACGAGTCGGCCATTGACGAGCACGAGCACGCGATCGGCGACACGCTCAACCTCGCTCAGCACGTGGCTCGAAAACAGCGTCGCGATACCCTGGTTGCCGAGGTCGCGTAGCAAGGCGATGGTGGTCTCGCGTTGCTGGGGGTCGAGTCCGTTGAGGGGCTCGTCGAGGATCAGCACCTGCGGATCGTGCACGAGCGCCTGAGCGATCTTGACGCGCTGACGCATGCCTTGCGAAAAGCCCTTGACGTCGCGGTCAGAGACGTCGAGTAGGTCGACGGTCTTCAGGGCGCGCCGGGCGGCCTCTTGCGGTCCTGACACACCGCGCAGGCGCGCGCAGGACACGACCAGTCCGAGCGCCGTCAGGCCCGGCCACAGCCC
>CAMAWJ010000002.1 GCA_945861955.1 Bifidobacterium breve | reverse complement strand
GTTTCGATCATGGCGCGAATCTCGGCACCGGCCAGGACGTCTTCCTTACGCCACGTGCGATCGGCGTCGAGGGGCATAAACTCGATAAAGCGGACGATGTACGGCTTGCGCCGGGCGAGTTCGGCGAAGGCGATCACCTCGGGCTCGGTAAAGCCACGCATTGCGACGCAGTTGACCTTGATCGGGCGCAGCTCGGGATAGCGCTCTGCTTCTTCAAGCCCTTCGAGGACACGGTCAAGCATGTCGCGTCGCGTAATCTCGGCAAAGCGCGAGTGGTCGAGGCTGTCGAGCGAGACGTTGATGCGACGAAGGCCGGCATCGACGAGTGGCCCGGCGAGCGTGCGCAACGCGACTCCGTTGGTCGTCAGGGCGAGGTCCTTGAGGCCTGGAACCTTGACGAGGCGCTCGATCAGATCGGGGACGTCGCGGCGGACAAGCGGTTCGCCACCCGTCAGACGCACGTGGCTGACACCCATCGAGGCGAGAATCGTGGCAAGGCGTTCGATCTCCTCAAACGACAAGACTTCCGTGCGTTGAAGCCATGGCAGTCCCTCCGCGGGCATGCAGTACTTGCAGCGGAAGTTGCAGCGGTCGGTGATCGAGATGCGAACGCTCTCGATATGGCGGTCGAACGAATCGGTCAGCGGCGGGCGCATCTGTTTAGTGTAGTGGCGCGACGGCCTACTGCCCAGCGAAGGGCACTCGTTCGACGTACCGCAGGTCGCGGGCGGGGTGGCCATTCTGCGGAAATCCGGCAATCCAGACTGCATCGACATGGGTCGCACAAACTGCTGATTCTGCGTGTGTCCGAATCTTCTCGTGGACTGCGGCGTAGGTTGCAGCCTCCCCGCCGTAGGCCAGAGTCAGGTGCGGCACAAACGCATGGCGATGACAATCCTGGTCGCAGGAGCAGAGGCTCGTACGAACGGACTGCAACTCTTTATTCCCCTGCTGAACGCCGAGCCAGGCCACTGGGCGGTTAGGCGAGGGAAACTCATCGAAACCTGCGCAGGTTACGGAGAAGGGTTTGATCGCCGCCGCGGCCTCCCGGATACGTTCGGCGAGTGCGGGTGCATCGCGGCGACCACGCAAGGGGGCGTAGAACAGGGTGATGTGTCCCGTGCGCGGATCTTGCACTCGGACATCGTCGTCATCCACATCGTCTGCGATTGACGACAACAGTTCGCGCGCCGAATCGACGCGAATTACAACCCCCCAGTACCACCGGTGATGAGCCACCGTTAGTGCTTCGAACCGTCTTCCGGCGGTTCCTGCTCGGTGAACGGATCCCAATCGAGCGTTGCGTCGCCAACTGCTGGGGGGCGACTCGTGCCATCCATCGTGTCCTCGCCGTCATCGATCGCGGGTGGCGTGGGGAAGAGCTCTTCCGACGCTTCAGGTTCGCCGCTCGGCTCGTCGATCAGGCCCGTCGGTGCTGGCAGATCGAGCTCTTCGAAGGCCTGCTCTGGCTCGGGTTCTACAACGGGCTGCGCAGGTGGGGCCACGATCGGCGGCGTGGCCTCCGCGGGTGCGGCGACGTCTTCGAAGGCGGCGTCGGAGTCGGGGTCCCAGGCGCGCGTAGCCTCTTCTTCGGGTAGCGCGAGCTCGCCGTCCTGCGTGGGGACGATGCCGGAGGCCGTTGCGGGAGGGGTCGTCAGGTCGCTACTGGCCTCGTCTGCTGGGGGCTCTTCGTCACGCTCTGGACCATCGATGCCCCAGATTTGCTCGCCGTTGTAATCGAGGCCCGGTAGGTCGTCGGGGCTCCAGCCGTAGGCGCCATACCAGGATGGCGCGGCGGGCCAAGGGATCATGCGCGAGCCGACGTGCACGAGCGAAACTTCGGGAGCATCGCCGCGCTCGAGGGCGAGTCGGTTCTCGGGGCTGACGTAGACGGTGTTGATCGTGCCGTCGGGCTTGCGTAGTTCGATTGCCTCGGTGCCAAGCCCGTGTTCGTGTGAAAAGAAGCAGAGGCCTGGGAAGCCGGGTGCGATGGCAGCGGGAGGCGCGTGGTCGGCCAGGCGGTATTCGACCCAGAGGATCTCCCACTCGACGGCGTCGAGTTCGCCGGCCACGGTGCGCAGTTCGCGGGGCGAGGTGAGTGCTGGCAGTGTGCGACGCAAGGCGAGTAGGCGAGCGCCAGCGGTCTGGAGGTGGTCGGCGGCTTCGGGATCGTCGGATTTTGGACCATCGCTCGTGGCGGTCTCGCCCGTGAGTGCCGTGTGGCGTGCGGCGAGGCTCTCGAGGCGGTCGAGGTGAAACTCGCGAGCGGTCCAGATAGAACCACCGCGGCGGCGGCGACGCTGCTCATTCGAACGTGCGCGGATACGGAGCACAACCAGCACGATGCTTCCGAGCAGCAAGGCAACCACAGCCCATTGCCACCATGGTCGACCACTGCTGCCACTGGTGCCTGGGTCATCCGCATTCTTGTTCGGTTTCGTGACGGCGGCTGCATAGCTCGTCAGCGCGCCAACCGGATCGGTGGCGGCAACCGCGCGTGTGTCGGCGACTGCCTTGTTGATGCGGTCTTGTGGGTAGCTGAGCGATGCTCCGCCGAGCTTGCCTTTGGTGATCAGGCCAACGGTGGCTTGCGGATCCTTGGCCTGGAGTGCCTGCGCGAGCAGTCGGGCAGAGCCCTTGGCGTTCGCAGCGCCAGCAATTGGCCTGGCGAGCACGACCAGGTAGAAGGAGGGGTTGGCGGCGGCGACGGCGGTGAGGGCTGCGATGTCTGGTTGCGGTGACACGCCGGGCTGCACAAAGGCGTGGCGTGCGGTCATCGCGGTGGCTACTTGGGCGGCGCTCAGCCGGGCGGCGGCCTGCGCGGACGCCGCGAAGATCGTCAGGGTCAGGATCAGCGCGAGGACTGGGATGAGACGACGCATACCGTGATGGTACTCGCTGGAGCGGCGGAGTGGGGTTTTCTGATTCGCCGGGATGTGAATCCTCATAAAAAGAAAACTTGATATTCAGGCACTCAGGTAATAGAGTGTGGTCACGCGCCACTTCTCGGCGCCTGCACTTCCATCCCCCTCATCCCATCTCCACGGAGGCTTATCCCTTATGGGTCGCGTAATCGGAATCGATCTCGGTACCACCAACTCTTGTATGTCCGTTCTCGAAGGCGGCGAGCCGTCTGTCATTGAGAACGCTGAAGGCGGCCGCACCACGCCGTCTGTCGTCGCGTTTGCCAAGGATGGCCAGCGCCTCGTCGGCAGCCCCGCCAAGCGGCAGGCTGTCACCAACCCAGAAAACACGATCTTCTCGATCAAGCGCTTCATGGGACGCAAGTCGTCCGAGGTGTCTGAAGAGATGACGATGATCCCCTACACGGTGATCTCGGGCCCCAATGGCGACGCCAAGGTCTCGGCCGACGACAGCGAGTTCTCGCCCGAGGAAATCTCGGCGATGATCCTCCAGAAGCTGAAGGCCGATGCTGAGGCCAAGCTCGGCGAGCAGGTGACGGATGCCGTCATCACGGTGCCGGCCTACTTCAACGATGCTCAGCGCCAGGCCACGAAGGATGCGGGCCGCATTGCGGGCCTCAACGTCCTGCGCATCATCAACGAGCCGACGGCTGCTGCCCTCGCCTACGGCGTCGACAAGGAGGGTGAGCAGAAAGTGCTCGTCTTCGACCTCGGCGGCGGCACCTTCGACGTGTCCGTCCTCGAGCTCGCCGACGGCGTCTTCGAAGTCAAGGCAACCGCAGGCGACAACCACCTCGGTGGCGACAACTTCGACAAGGCAATCGTCGACTGGATGGTCGCCGAGTTTAAGAAGGATCAGGGCATCGACCTCGCGGCCGACCGCCTTGCCTTGCAGCGCCTCTATGAGGCCGCCGAGAAGGCCAAGATCGAGCTGTCTTCGACGCAGTCGACGCAGATCAATCTGCCCTTCGTCACGGCCGACGCCTCGGGTCCGAAGCACCTCGACATGGCGCTCTCGCGCTCGAAGTTGACGGAACTTGTCGGCGATCTCGTTGAGCGCACCGTCGGACCGACCAAGCAGGCTCTCGCCGATGCGGGTCTGACAGCGGCCGACATCGACGACATCATCCTCGTCGGTGGCATGAGTCGGATGCCTGCGATTCAGGACAAGGTCAAAGAGATCACCAACAAGGATCCGCACCGCGGTGTCAACCCGGATGAGGTCGTCGCGATCGGCGCCGCCATCCAGGCCGGCGTGCTGCGCGGCGACGTCAAGGACGTCCTCCTGCTCGACGTCACACCGCTCTCGCTCGGTATCGAGACCAAGGGTGGAGTGATGACCAAGTTGATCGAGCGCAACACGACGATCCCAACCCGTAAGTCCGAGGTCTTCTCGACCGCGGAAGACGGACAGACGTCCGTCGAGATCCACGTGCTCCAGGGCGAGCGCGAGATCGCGGGCTACAACAAGACACTCGGCAAGTTCCAGCTCGTCGGCATCCCGGCCGCACCGCGCGGTATGCCTCAGGTCGAGGTGACGTTCGACATCGATGCCAACGGCATCCTCAACGTCTCCGCAACCGACAAGGGCACGGGCCAGATGCAGCAGGTTCGCATCGAAGGCGGCTCGGGGCTCGACGAGTCCGAAATCCAGCAGATGGTCAAGGACGCCGAGGCGCACGCCGACGAAGACAAGAGCGCGCGTGACCTCGTCGAAGCCAAGAACACGGCTGAGCAGTTGCTCTACCAGACCGAGAAGACCGTCTCCGAGCATGGCGACAAGGTCGACGACGAGGTCAAGGGCAAGATCGAGGCTGCCGCGGCCGAGCTCCGCACGGCGCTCGAAGGCTCCGATGCAACGGCGATTCGGCAGAAGGCCGACGCCCTGCAGGAGGCCTCGTACGCCCTGGCCGAGCAGGTCTACAAGGATGCTCAGCAGTCTGCACCGTCGGGCGATGGTGCCTCTGCCGCCGACGATGAGTCCGACGAGGAAATCATCGAAGACGCTGAGGTTGTCGATCCTGACGCCGCCACGGCAGAGAAGTGAGCGCCCATGACCCGGTAGATTCGGACCTCCCCGCCGAGAGCGGGGAGGATTCGATCGTGTCGAAGGCAGAGGCCGAGCTCGTCGAAGAAGAGCTCGATCCTCTGGCTCTGGCCGAACGTCAACGCGACGACTACCTCGACCAGCTGCGACGACTTGCGGCCGAGTTCGACAACTACAAGAAGCGGATGGTCCGCGAGCACGAGGAACTGCGCGAGCGTGCAGCCGAGCGTCTCTTGCGCGACCTGCTGCCAGTTTTCGACGATCTCGGGCGTGCTCTGACGGCATTTGAGACGGCGGAGACTGAGGCGATCGCCGACGGCGTGGCGCTCGTTCATCGCGCACTCTGGACCTTGCTGGAGCGCGAAGGCGTGGCCGAGCTCGATCCGACCGGCGACATGTTTGATCCGCACCGTCACGAGGCGCTGCTTTCCCAGCCGGCCGATGCTCCGGAGGGCACCGTGCTCGAGGTGATTCAGAGAGGCTTCCTGCTCGGCGATCGTGTCTTGCGGCCTGCCCGCGTGGTGGTTGCCGGAGGCGAATCCTGAGCCTGACCCCCGTCACGATCGCTGCAGCTCCGCTGGGCGGTGCCGAAAAGGTCATCACTGGCATCTTCTGGTGCGTCGTCTTGCTGGCCTGGATTGGCACCGGCGTCGGCGTCTCGAATGGCAATGCATTGCACGCCGTCGCGATGTTGTCGGCTGGGCTTCTGTTGGGCGCGATCGGTCTCTGGCTGCGCGTCACGCAACCCGTGGCGTATCGCTTCGACCGCGATGCGCTGGTGATTGAACGTCGGCGAGGTTCATTGCGGATTACCGGCCGGATCGAGCCGCATACCGACAAGGCACGGTTAGGGCTCCGGCTCGGCTCCGGTGGTCTCTATGGCTACCGCGGTCACTTCCGCGTCGCTGGCGGTGGCTGGACGCGGTCGTTTGTGACGGACGTGCGTCGCACCGTCCTGATTAAGGTCGGCCGCCGCCGAGTCGTGTTGTCCCCGATCGATCCTGCCGGTCTCGTAGAGGTCGTTCGCAATGCGTGATCTCTACGAGGTGCTTGAGGTACCGCGATCGGCAACTGCAGACGAGATCAAGAAGGCCTATCGCACGCTGGCACGCAAGCACCATCCCGACGCCAATCCTGACGATCCAAAAGCCGAAGAGCGCTTCAAGGAGATCTCCGCTGCGCACGACACCTTGTCCGACGTCGAGAAGCGCAAGGCGTACGACCAATTCGGAGCCTCGGGCGGCACCGGCGCACAGGGCTTCGACCCCAACGATTTTCGCGACTTCGCCCAAGACCGTGGCTTCGACATCTCCGACCTGTTTGGGGACCTCTTCGGCCGCCGTCGCGGTGGCGGTCCGAGCGCAGGTCGCGGCCGCCGTCCCGCTCGGCGTGGTGTCGATCTCGAGACACGCGTCACCCTCTCCTTCGACGACGCGCTGCGTGGCGCCCGGGTGACGGTGCCGGTCGACAAGGACCTCAACTGTGCCGATTGTTCTGGCACGGGAGCAGCGGCAGGCACGTCGCGTACGACGTGCCCCGACTGTGGTGGTTCTGGTGAGCGTCAGGTCAATCAGGGGTTCTTTGCGATCGCCGAGACCTGCATGCGTTGCGGTGGACAGGGCTCGATTGTTGAACGACCGTGTACCACGTGCAAGGGCTCTGGTCGCCAACGTCGGACCAAGCGCTACACCGTCAAGATCCCCGCTGGTATTGCCGATGCGTCGCGCATTCGCGTGCGTGGCAAGGGTCTCGACGGAGAGAGTGGTGGGGCGCCGGGCGACCTCTGGGTTGTCGTGCAGGTGCTGCCCTCGGAACGGTTTACACGACGCGACAAGGACATCATCGTCGAGGTTCCCGTGACGTTCCCCGAGGCAGCGCTCGGAGCAGAGATCGATGTGCCAACACCGCTTGGCGAAAAGGTGCGCGTCAAGGTACCGGCAGGTTCCGTCGACGGCAAGATGCTGCGAGTACGAGGTCTTGGTGCACCTTCAACGAGCGGCGACGATGGCTCGTTGCTGGTTCGTCTCAAGTTGATCGTGCCCAGTGGACTCTCGACGCAGCAGACTGAGGCGCTCGAGAAGTTTGCAGCGCTCGACGGCGGGACAGATCCGCGGGCGGAGCTGTTTACGTGAACGAAGACACCCCCAAGTACATGATCGGCGTCGCCGCCGAGCTCGTCGGCATGCACCCCCAGACGCTACGGCTCTACGAAGCCCGAGGTCTGGTCCGACCGCGCCGCACGGCCGGTGGTACCCGCCTCTATTCGGATGCCGAACTGATGCGCCTGCAGCGCATTACCGAGCTCGCATCGGGCCTTGGTCTCTCGCTCCAGGGCGTGGAGCACGTGCTCGCACTCGAAGATCGGGTGCACCAACTCGAGCAGCAGGTCGCCGACCTCGGAGCCGCCCTCGATGAGGCCGCGCGCGTGATGCAGACTGAGGTCGAGAGCGTGCATCGCTCCTACCGACACGAGATCGTGCCGTACATCCCGCCGCCTGGCGCGGAGCTTGTCGTCCGTCGCCGGCGCATGCGTTGAACCGCTTCCCGTAGCTGATACCGAACGGAGGAACCCCCACCATGGATCCCACCAAACTGACCGTCAAAGCGCAGGAGGCACTCGGCACAGCAGCCGAGCGCGCCCGCGTCGCCGGTAATCCCGAACTGACTCCACTGCATCTCTTGGCGGGCCTGCTGGCCGAGCACGGCTCGGTCGCCGAGTCGCTCTTGCGCGGCGCCGGCGGCGACGTCGACACGCTGCGTCGCGAAACCGACGATGCGCTCGACAAGCTTCCGAGCATGAAGGGTGCTGCGACTTCGCCGCAGGCCTCACTGGGGCTGCGCGAGACGCTCGAGCGTGCCACGAAGGAATCGCAGGAGATGGGTGACGACTACGTTGCGTCGGAGCACGTCCTGATCGCACTCGCCGAGCATTCGGGCGCCGCGAAAGACATTTTGCGCCGCCAGAACGTGACGAAGACCGCGCTCCTGGGAGGTCTCAAGAACATTCGCGGTGGCAAGCGTGTGACCGATCCCAACGCCGAAGACCTCTACGACGCGCTGCAGAAGTACGCCCGCGACCTAACGGCCGCGGCCGAGGCTGGCAAGGTCGATCCGGTGATCGGTCGTGACGACGAGATTCGTCGAGTCGTCCAGGTCCTCTCGCGGCGTACGAAAAACAATCCGGTACTGATCGGCGAGCCAGGCGTTGGCAAGACCGCCATTGCCGAGGGCCTCGCCATGCGCATCGTTGCCGGCGACGTGCCGGAGAGTCTGCGCGGTCGCAAGATCTGGGCGCTCGACATGGGCGCGCTCCTGGCAGGAGCCAAGTTCCGCGGCGAGTTCGAGGAGCGACTCAAAGCCGTCTTGGGCGAGGTGACGGCGGCTGAGGGCCAGATCGTGCTGTTTATCGATGAGCTTCACACAGTCGTGGGCGCAGGTGCGGCCGAGGGTGCCGTCGACGCGGCCAACCTGCTCAAGCCGATGCTCGCGCGCGGCGAGCTACGCGCAATCGGCGCGACGACGATCGACGAGTACCGTAAGCACGTCGAAAAAGATGCTGCACTCGCCCGCCGCTTCCAGCCCGTGCTCGTGGGTGAGCCAAACGTGGAGGACGCGATCGGGATTCTGCGCGGACTCAAGGAGCGCTACGAAGTCCACCATGGCGTGCGCATTCAAGACAGTGCAATCGTGGCCGCTGCGATGCTTTCGGATCGCTACATTGCCGATCGCTTTCTGCCGGACAAGGCAATCGACCTGATCGACGAGGCCGCTAGTCGTCTGCGCATCGAGATCGATTCGCGCCCGACCGAGCTCGACGAGATCGAGCGGCGGATCGTGCGCATCGAGATTGAAGATGCGGCGCTCGCCAAGGAGAGTGACGTCGTCTCGGCCGAGCGGCGCGATGCCCTCGCCAGCGAGCTCGGTGGACTCCAAGAAATTGCCGACGAGATGCGTGGACGATGGGAACTCGAGAAGCGCCACATCGATTCGATCCGACGACTCAAGAGCATGATTGAGGACGTCAAGAACGAGGCAGAGCGAGCAGAACGTGAGGCCGATCTGCAGCGCGCTGCGAAATTGACGTATGGCGACCTCCCGGCGTACGAGGCCGAACTGCTGGCCGAGACGGCGGCGCTTGACGAGGCGCAGAAGGATGGCTCGGTGCTCAAAGAAGAGGTCGACGAGGAAGATATCGCCGGAGTCGTTGGAGCCTGGACCGGAATTCCCGTCTCGCGCCTAATGGAAGGTGAGATGCAGAAGCTCGTGCAGCTCGAGGAGCGTCTCCACGAGCGCCTCGTCGGGCAGGAGGAGGCAATCTCTGCCGTCTCCGACGCAATCCGCCGCTCGCGTGCGGGGCTCGGCGATCCAGATCGACCGATCGGGTCGTTCCTGTTCCTTGGCCCGACCGGTGTCGGCAAGACCGAGCTCGCGAAGACGCTCGCCGAACTGCTCTTCGACGACGAAAAGTCGATGATTCGGATCGACATGTCGGAGTACATGGAACGCCACTCCGTCTCGCGCCTGGTCGGTGCGCCACCCGGCTACGTCGGCTACGACGAGGGTGGCCAATTGACTGAAGCGATTCGACGCCGCCCCTATTCCGTCGTCCTGCTCGACGAGATCGAGAAAGCACACGGTGACGTCTTCAACGTCTTGCTGCAGGTGCTCGATGACGGTCGCCTGACCGACGGCCAGGGACGCACCGTCGACTTTACGAACACGGTGCTGATCATGACCTCGAATGCTGGGTCCGAGTTTGTACTCGGCGAGCTCTCCCACGACGAGATCCGCGATCGTGTCGAGGGTGTGCTGCGGCAGACCTTCCGACCAGAGTTCCTCAACCGCATCGACGAGACGGTGATCTTCCATCGCCTGACCGAAGTCGAGATCCGCAAGATCGTCGACCTGCAGGTCGAGCGTCTCGTACGCCGCGTTGAGTCTCGTCGTGTGGCTTTTGAGGTGACAGATGCTGCCAAGGATCTCTTGGCTCGCGAAGGCTACGATCCTACGTATGGCGCTCGACCGCTGAAGCGTGCAATCCAGCGCCTGCTGGAAAATCCGCTGGCGCTACGTCTGCTCGAGGGTGATATCGGCGATGGTGCCCGTGTGATTGCAGAAACCAGTGACACCGATGACGGCATCGTCTTCACGATTGCGACTCCTCAGGAGGCTGTCTGAGCATGGGATTGTTCCGCCGCCGCTCTGCGTCGTCCGACGCTGCCAACGATCAGGACCTCGAGCTTGACGCACCGGATGTCGAGGAAGAGCAGGGGCCACTCGGGCCGACCGGTCGGCCACTGCATCCTGTCGGCGCGTACTTCGAGGCCGCTTTTCGGCGCTTTGGCATCAACTTCGGTGGCTATCTGCTGATTGCAGCCGTCAGCGCGCTGCCACTGCTGGGCGTCAAGGTGATTGTGTCGGGCACGGCGGTGCCAGGATTGTGGGCCGGGCTGATGTACGCGGCGGCGTTCGCGCTTGGCAACTTTATGGTGCTCTCGCTCGCCACGATGCTCGTGGTGGGAAGCCTCCGTGGACGTCTTGGTTCGCTCTTGATTACTGGTGTCGTCACGGTCGCTGTGGGCACGCTGCTGATCTGGCAACTCGTCTTCGTTGCGGTCGTGTTCTATCCGCTGCTTGCCTTCCCGCCAATTATCGCGGCCTCGGGCGATGCGGGAGGATTTGGCTCGATCTGGCAAGGCGTGCGGATGACGGTGCGCTGGTTCAAGCGAACCTACGCCTGTGTGCTCGGACTCGCGATCGTGATTGCCGCGGTGGCCGTCGGCTTTGGCATCCTGCTGACTCCGCTCGGGTCGCTGTTGCAGCAGCAAGTCACGTTCGCCATCACCACGATCATCGTCTGGCCGGTCGCGGCCCTCGTCTTCCGCAACCTCTACGGCGATGTGACGGGCCGACTCGTGATCAACGAGTCGCCGAAAGAGAATGAGCGACGCAAGGAAGTCATCAAGCGTCGTCGTGAGAAGGCCAAGCGCAACCGTGAGCGGATCAAGAAGGTCACGGGCGAGGAGTAGGGTGTCACAAAAGGGTCTGACCCCTTTGTGACATTCGACATGGAGCGCGGCGCCTGAGTTGATTCCGGCGTAGTGCAGTTCTGGGCGAGCTCGCGCCCTTAGTTTTCTAGCGGTTGATCGTGTCCCAGACGCGGTTCGGCGTCATGGGCAACTCGTGCACGTGCGTGCCGATCACCTTGGCGATGGCATTGCCGATCGCGGCGAGTGTCGGGACGCTCGGCGGCTCTGCAATGCCCTTGACGCCGCTCGGACCACCATCGGTAGCCGCTGGGCCGACGAAGGCGATCTGGATTGGTGGGATATCCGCAGCCGTCTGCAGCTTGTACTCCAACAGACCAGCGTTGAGGATGAGGCCGTCTTCCGAGATCTTCGAGCCCTCGAGGAGCGCCTGGCCGATGCCCATCACGACACCGCCCTCGATCTGGCCCTCAGCACCAAGCGGGTTGATGATCGTGCCCGAGTCGTGTGCGGCGGCAACACCGAGCACGCGCACGACGCCGGTTTCGCGATCGACCTTCACGTGGGCGGCGTGGCAGAAGAAGGTGGGGGCAACCCACGACTCCATACCCATCCGGCCGACACAGGCCGAGCCCTCGACCTCGGGAGCAGCTGGAACATCGCCCGAGCCGGTCGCGAGCAGCTGGTCGCCACCCGTGGCCTCGCCGGCCAAGTCGACGATGCTGACGTTCTTATCGGGGGAACCCTTGACACGCACGAGGCCGTCGGCAACTTCGAGGTCGCCCACGGAAGCCTCGAGCCGCTCGGACGCCATTTCGAAGAGGCGGGTCTTGATCACGTTGGCAGCGGCAACGACAGCACGACCGTTGTTGAAGGTCGTCTGCGAACCGGAGGCACCCATGTCGTACGGGCCAGCCTCGGTGTCCTGATAGACGATCGAGAAGTTCTCGGGCTGCATGCCGAGCACGTCGGCAGCGAGGCGGGGAAGCGCCATTACGGCACCCGATCCACATTCCATCGCTCCGGTGATGATCGTGGCGGAGCCGTCGCCGTTGAACTTGATGTACGCACCCGACGAGGCACCGAAAGACGGCCACCAGCCGATTGCCATGCCGATTGCTTCGTCCTCGGGCAGCTCCTTGCCGTAGCCGAGCATCTCGGCGGCAGCATCAAGGCACTGCGGGGCGCCATGCGGGTCGAGGATCTGGCCGGAGACCGTTGCGTCGCCGTCCTGCACCACATTCTTGCGGCGCAGCTCGAGCGGGTCCATGCCGAGTGCCTTGGCAATCACGTCCATGTGCTGCTCGAGCGCCCAGTTGACCTGCGGCGCCGTAGGAGCGCGCACCGAGCCGGAAGGCTGATGGTTCGTGTAGACGATGCGGGCTTCGATATCGCAGCTTGGGATGCGGTACGGTCCGGCTGCGTGCATGGCGGCAAGCTGAGGGAAAAAGCCACCGTCGGCGGTATAGGCACCATTGTCGATCAGGATCGTGCCGCGACGGCCGGTAATCGTGCCGTCACGCTTGACGCCCGTCTCGAGGGTGATGACCATGCCCTCGCGACGATGGTCGGGTGCGATGAACTCCTCGCGGCGCGAGAAGACCAGCTTGGTCGGGCGCTTCGCCTTGCGGGCGACAGCGGCGACGTGTGCCTCGAAGTGGAACTCGCACTTGCCACCAAAGCCACCGCCAAGGTGGGGGACGATCACGCGCACGGCGTTCTCGGGCATCTCGAGCGTGTGGGCGACACCAGCGCGGGCGTTAAACGGCACCTGCGTCGAGGACCAGATCGTGACTTGATCGCCATGCCACTCGGCAATAATCGCGCGTGGCTCGATCGGGGCGGCGTGCTGCATGTCGGCGACGTAGCGACCACTGATGACGGTGTCGGCCTCGGCCATACCCTTGTCGATATCGCCGAAGACGAGCGTGGAACGACCTGCATCGTTACGGTCGCGCACGATGTCAGAGGAGTCGCCGTACGACTCCCAATCGGGGTGCACGAGTGGGGCGCCCGGGGCAGCCGACTCTTCGATGTCGTTCATCACCGGCAGGGGCTCAATGTCGACCTCGATCAGGTCGAGCGCAGCCTGCGCAACGGCGGGCGTGGTGGCGGCGACGGCTGCGATGATCTCGCCCTCGAAGCGCACCCACTCGCGTGCGAATAGGCGACGGTCTTGGATGTACGGACCGTGCTGAAGGTCGGGGACGTCGGCGTGCGTGACGACGGCGAACACGCCGGCGAGAGCCTCGGCCTTGCTGGTGTCGAGACGCGTGATGCGACCATTGGCGATGCCGGCATAGAGGAACTTGCAGTGCGTCATGCCAGCGAGCTGCATGTCTGCCGTGTAGCGACCGAGACCGGTCACCTTGTCCTTGCCATCTTGGCGTTTAAACGTCCTACTCTCGACAACGGCCATGGAGGCCCTCCCTCACTGTGCGAACCGAATTGGCTACATCCTAACGGTGCGGGGCGGCGAGTGCGAGTCTGTGCGCTACGGCCAGCGCTCGAGGGCTGGTGCCATGCCCTCAACGATGATCGTCACGGCACAGCGAGCAGCCTCAGCGGCGAGCGCTGCGGGGTCTTCATCGGCCTCGAACGGCGACAGCACGTAGGCGGCAACATCGCGTTGATCACCCTTGCCGGGACGACCAACACCGCAGCGCACACGGAAGAAGGCAGGCGAGCCGAGCGCGTCGGCCAGCGAGCGCAACCCGTTGTGGCCCTTGAGGCCGCCACCGTCACGGGCACGGACGACGCCTGGCTCGAGCTCGATGTCGTCGTAGATCACGATGATCTCGTCGAGCGGCAACTTGAGGTCATGGACGCAGGCGCCGACCGACCGGCCCGAGTCGTTCATAAACGTTTCGGGTGCGAGCACGCCGACGGCCACCTCGCCGAGACGAACTTCGGCATAGCGACCGTTGTACTTGTCCTTGGTCTTGGCACCCTGTTCTGAGAGCAACGCGTCGACGGCCATCCAGCCAATGTTGTGGCGCGTCCGGGCGTACTTCGAACCAGGGTTGCCGAGCCCAACGATCAGGGCGTCGACGTAGCCCATTTGAATCTACTCGCTGGAGTCGTCGCCCGGAGAGTCGTCGCCAGACGCCTCTCCGGCATCGTCGCCCTCGCCGACGAGCGGAACCTCGCCCTCGGCACCCTCTTCGCCCTCGGTTGTCGCCTCGGACAGGGCGGCACGCGTGACGACACAGGAGCAGACGACAGCGTCGGGATCGCCAGCGAACTCGTAGCCCGTTCCGGCTGTCAGGTCGCGGATATGAATCGAGTGAGCGATGCGCAGTTCGGTGATGTCGACAACGATCTCAGTCGGCATCGCGCCCGGCAGAGCAATCACGAGGATCTCGTGCAGCGAATGCTCGATCATGCCGCCGTCGAGCTTGATGCCGTCGGCCTCGCCGACCAGATGCACTGGCACGGGGGCGGTGATCTTCTCGGTCATCGAGATGGCAATCAGGTCGATGTGCGTGACACGATCACGGACACGATCGATCTCCATCGCCTTGAGAATCGCGTTGACGGGCTTGTCCTCACCATCGATCACGAGCGAGAGAATCGCGTTGCGACCAGCCTCGCCCATCATCGCGGAGCGCAACTTGACGCGCTCGATCTGGAATGGCAACGGCTCGCGGCCCTGACCGTACAACACACCAGGAATCACGTCCTGCTTGCGCAGACGCTGGTTCTCGCGCGTCGATGCTGCCTTGCGCTTGGTGATGGTGAGTGTGGTGTCCGACATGTCAGTTTCGCTCCAGTGAGGTGCGCGGCGCAGTGTACGCGAGGGTGGCGCGCTGTGCGCCATCCGGGGTGCTAGCGACCGGTTGTCGTTCCTGCGCCGCCGTTGCCACCATTGCCACCGTTACCACCAGTGCCGCCCACGGAGCCCATGTTGCCACCAATTGTGGCGCTGAACAGCGACGGGACCGGCGTACCACTGGAACCTGTCACGGGTTTGCCCGAACCAGCCATCGTGGCGAGCGTGCCAGCCTGAGCCTGCGCCTTATGGGCACTGATCTGCGCCTTCACGTTCGCTGCACTTCCGCCCAGCCCGGAGAGGTACTTGCCAAACAGCTTCTGCGTCGACTTCGACGGGCTGACGGTCGAGCCGACAAAGGCGATCACCTCTCTCTTACCCGTGATCGAGTGGACCGCGTTGAACTGGAGCAGGCCACTGGTGATGGTGGCGTAGGCCCCCGTACCTGCGGTCAGTATGCCGACGCCCGTGAAGGTCAGGTGCAGGCGCGTCTGAGCGTACGTCGATGCTGCCAAGCCACTGACGGTGCCGAGGCTGTTGGTGATCGTGAAGGTCGTCTCGGCAACACCGGCCTTGGGGTGCAGCGTGTAGGTCAGCTTGATCGTGCCGGAGCCGATTGGGCTGCCTTGGACGGTGCCTTCATCGTTGAGCACGGTTGGGCTGGTAATCGAGGCGAGGTGCGTCTTGCCGAGGATGATCACGCCAGCACCCTTGGTCGGTGCAGTTGCCTGCATAAGGCCACCAGTGGCGCCCGCAAAGGCAGGCAGAGCGAGCAGGGCGAGACTGACGCCCGAGAGGACGGCGATGGTACGCAGCGGAGTGATGGAAGGCATTGTCAGATCTCCTAGAGCGGCTGCAAACGGGTGGACTTGATCGTCTGCAACTTCCTCATTAGTCGCAAGAACTGCACGTCTTGGGCAGGCGTTCGGTCGTACGAGGCATGCGCGATGTTGACGGTCTCGAGCGGATCGGTCTTGAGGTCGTACATCTCGAACTCGCTCGGCACATCGCCCGTTGCATCGTAGTACTCGGCGAACTTCCAGCGCTTCTCGCGAAACGAGACGATGTGCTGCGGCGGTGGGATGTACGGCCCGCTGGCCTGGCCAGACTGCCAATCGTCATAGGTGAAGATGATCTCGCTCTGGACCGGCTTGCTCTTCGGGTTGAGCACGATCGACGAGTAGTCGACGCCCTCCCACGGTGCCTGCGCGGCGCTTGGTGCGCTAAAGAGGTTGGCAATCGTCGGCAGAAAGTCGACGTGCGAGACGAGCGCGTCACTACGCACGGGGCGCTTGTAGAGGTTCGGGTTCGAGTAGATCAGCGGAACGTTGATCGCCTCTTCGTAGAAGTTGAAGTTCTTCTGGCGCATCCCACCATGGGCAACGCCGAGTTCGCCGTGGTCAGCCGTCTTGATCACGAGCGTATTGCCGAGCAGATTCTGGTTGGTCAGAGCACCGAGAATGTTGACGAGGTAGGCGTCCGACGACTTCATCAGGTTGCCGTAGAAGTTGATGTAGTTGCGCTTCTTCCTGGCCGTGTTGAGTACGCCGAGGCCGGCTGAGAGCTTGAGGAAGATCTGCTGCGCACGCGGCTTGGTCGAGAGGTCTTCATTGACGGTGGCTGGCAGGCCAATGTCGCCTTCGATCCACGTGGTGTCGTAGCCGGAGTCCTTCAGGCTCTTCGGATACTCGAGGACATCGTGCGGATTGACGAGCGAGACGATCAGGAAGAACGGCTGCTGCGTCGCGGCATACGAGTTGAGGAACTGCAGAGCGCCTTCGTTACCGTCGGTGTAGTTCGACGTCTGGCTGCCCATAAAGCGCGCGTCATTCTGCGCAGTGCCGCCACCCATCTCGGGGAAGCTCTGGTTGGCTCCGGCATCGTCCGGGTTCCAGCGATTGAAGGAGTAGGCGTTGAGGTCGGCCGACGTCCATTCGGCACCGGCGGGCTTGCTGCAGTGCCACTTGCCCTTGTAGACCACGGTGTAGCCGGCGGCCGACATGACCGTCGCGATGTTCGCGAGGCTGGTCGAGAGCGGTACCTGATCGGGATACGTCGGATAGGGCATGTTCGACTCGAGCGTGTACTTGACGCCGTGCTGTGCGGGGAAGTAGCCGGACATCAGCGTCGAGCGAGCTGGCGAGCACATGCAGGCGTTCGTAAAGGCGTTGGTGAACGTCAGTCCGTGGCGCTGGAGCTGCGTCATGCCCGGCATGTTCTTCTGTGCCCAACCGATTGGAAAGTGCTGGATGGCGCGCTCTTGGTCGGTGATGAACATCACGACGTTCATGCCCTTGAGGGTGGTCGGAGCGGGCTGCTTGGCCGCCTCAGCCACGCCAGGCAGGCCCAGTAGTCCACCGAGACCAAGCGCGCCAGCGGCAGCGGCGGTGCGCGCCAAAAAGCTCTGACGATCGATGGCGGTGGCGTCGAACTCGGCGTCGTTATGCTCAGTCATGGAGCGGAGTCTAGTGGGCACAACATTGTTGCGTCCGCCGGTAGTGAGCAGGAATGCTCTCGGAGTTGTCGGCTGAGACCACCCATGTGGTCTCAGCCGAGCATTCCTACGTCAGCGGCTGGAGTCGCGTCGACTTGATCCGCTGGAGCTTCAGGTACAGGCGCTTGAACTGCCGCTTCTGCGCGGGGGTCCGAGGGTACGACCTGTGGGCAATGTTGTCTCGCTCGAGTGGGTCGGTCAGTAGGTCGTACATCTCGAATTGGCTCGGCACGTTGCCGTCGGCGTCGTAGTACTCCGCAAACTTCCAGCGCTTCTCGCGGAACGAGACAATGTGTTGCGGCGGCGGAACGTACGGGCCCTGGTCCTGGCCGCACTGTGAGTCGTCATAGGTAAAGATGATCTCGTCCTGGACGGACTTCGCATTGGGGTTGAGTACGAGCGACGAGTAGTCGACGCCTTGCCAGGCAGCCTTTGCCGAGTCCGGCGCGCTGAAGAGGCTGGCGAGGGTTGGCAGCAGGTCGATGTGCGACACCAGCGCGTCGGTCTGGAAGGCGCGCTTGTACAGCTTCGGGCTCGACCAAATCATCGGAATCCGAATCGTCTCTTCGTAGAAGTTGAAGCTCTTCTGGATCATGTTGCCGTGGGTGAGCCCCATCTCGCCGTGGTCGGACGTGCGGATGATCACGGTGTTGTCGAACAGGGTCTCGCCATATTTCGAACCGTTCTTGGGCCTCTGTTTTGCCCCCTTGAGCGCAGCGATCACGTTGACGAGGTACTCGTCGGCCCACTTGATCAGATTGCCGTAGAAGTTGAGGTAGTTGAGCTTCTTCTGGCGCGTATTAATCGGACCGAGTGCCATCGAGAGCTTTTGAAAGAAGGCCTGCGCATTGGGCTTCGTCGAGAGATCCTCATCGTTGGTGACCGGTATCCGCATGTCGCCTTCCAGCCACACGTCGCTGTAGCCAGCCTTCGTGAAGTTGTTCGGATAGGCCAGCACGTCGTGCGGATTGACGAGCGAGATGATCAGGAAGAACGGCTTCTCTTTTGCCGCATCGGAGCGAATGAACTGCAGGATGCCTTCGTTGCCGTCCGTGTAGTCATCGGTCTCCGCACCCATGTAGCGCGCGTCGTTCTGCGCTTGGCCACCACCCATCTCGGGGATGCTCTGGTCGGCGCCCGCGTCGTCGGGATTCCACCGCTGCCAACCGTAGGCCTGTAGGTCGGCAGGCGTCCACTTGCCAGCAGCCGGGTTGTACTTACTGATGTGCCACTTGCCCTTGTAGATCACCTGATAACCGGCCGCCGTCATGACGGTGGCGATGTTGGTGAGGTTCGTCGAGAGCGGAATCTGCGTCGGGTAGTCCTCGACTGGCATGCCCTCTTCGAGCGTGGCCGTGACGTTGTGCTGCGCCGGAAAGAGTCCAGTCATCAGCGTGGCGCGGGCGGGCGAGCACATGCACGCGTTCGTGAACGCGTTGTTAAACGTGATGCCGTTCTTCTGGAGCGACGTGAAGCCCGGCAGATTCTTCTGTGCCCAACCAATTGGGAAGTGCTGTGTCGCACGCTCTTGGTCGGTGATGAACATCACGACGTTCATGCCGTTGAGGTTGCGCGCTGCCTTGGTTTCGGCCCCCGCAATGCCAGGCAGGCCGACGAGGCCGCCGAGGCCAAGGGCACCCGCGGCCGCTGCGGTACGGGCGAGGAAGCTCTGTCGGTTGATGCCGGGGGCTTCGTCGAGATCAGTGTGTTCGGTCATGCGGCCCAACATACCAGCGAGCCACACTCGACACCAAGCCCCCGGTACGCCGATGTAAGGGTGCCCACGTGGGGCGACTAGAAGAGCTGGTTCTCGCCGTCGAAGAGGTTCGAGACGGAGCCCTCGCGGAAGACCTCTTCGATCGTCTGCGCCAAGATTGCGTCGACGGGGAGCACGCGGATGCGGCTGTCGACGGCGCTCGGGTGGATCGGCACGGTGTCGCAGACGACCACTTCGTGGAGGACGGAGTCCTTGATGCGTTGAAGCGCTGGCTCCGACAAGATCGCGTGAGTCGCGCAGGCCACAACCTGCGTCGCGCCGGCCTGGTGGACGGCTTCGGCGCCTGCGCAGAGCGTGCCGGCGGTGTCGATGATGTCGTCGGAGATGATCGCCTTCTTGCCCGCCACGTCGCCGATGATGGCGGCGACGCGCGCCTTGCCATGTTCGGGCCGCAGCTTGGCGATGATCGCGACGTCGGCGTCGAGCATCTCTGCGAAGCGCGTGGCCAGCTTGGCGCGGCCCGCATCTGCCGAGACGACGACGGTGCCTTCTCCGCACAGGCCCATGTCGCGGAAGTGGCGCGCAAACATCGGCAGCGCCGTCATGTGATCGACGGGGCCGTCAAAGAAGCCTTGGACTTGGCCGGCGTGAAGATCCATCGTCAGGACGCGATCGATGCCGGACGCGCGTAGCAGCGTGGCGACGAGGCGGGCGGTGATGGGCTCGCGCGGCGCAGACTTCTTGTCTTGGCGCGCATACGGGTACCACGGGATGACCGCCGTGACGCGCTTGGCCGAGCCGAGGATGGCCGCGTCGGCCATGATCATCAGTTCCATCAGGTTGCGATTGACGGGGTTGACGCAGCTCTGCACGAGGAAGACGTCGGCCCCGCGGACAGACTCTTCGAAGCGCGCGTAGATCTCGCCGTTGGTGAACGTCTTGATCGTCGTCTGGCCGAGACCAACACCAAGACGGTCGGAGATGCGCTGCGCGAGGTCTTGATTCGAGCGGCCCGAGAAGATCATCAGACGCTTGCTGGGCGAATGCTCGAATGACGCCAGTGGAGTGGTCGCTTCGGAGGTAACCTCGAACAACTTGGAATCAGGCATCGCGCTTCCTCTTCGCATAGTGCTCTTTGATGACTTGGCGTGCTCGGGCGATGCCGAGCGCGCCTGCCGGTACATCATCGGTGATGATGGACCCGGCACCGGTCACTGCATCGTCACCGAGCTCGACGGGGGCCACGAAAACCGTGTCCGAACCGGTCCGAACGCGGTCGCCAATCGTCGTCTGATGCTTGTTCGTACCGTCGTAGTTGGCAGTGATGTTGCCGGCGCCGATGTTGGAATCCTCGCCGACCGTGGCGTCGCCAACGTAGGAGAGGTGGGGAATCTTGCTGCGTGCACCGAGCGTCGTGTTCTTCGTCTCGGCGAAGGCGCCGACGCGCGCATCGGCGTGGAGGTGCGTGCCAGCACGTAGGTGCGCGAAGGGCCCGGCCTGTGCGCCGGAGTCGAGCACCGCGTCGGTCAGGACGCTGTGGGGTCCGGCTTCGGCGCCCGCGGCAAGGCTCGTCGTGCCGCGCAAAATCGTGAAGGGGTGGACGACGCAGTCGGGGGCCAGCGTGACGGTCGCGTCGATGTAGGTCGTGGCCGGGTCGACGATGCCCGCACCGGCCAGGAGATGCTGTTCGACGATGCGGGTGCGCAAGAGTTCGGCGGCCTCGGCCAATTCGACCCGCGTATTGACGCCGAGCAGCAGCGACGCGTCGGTGACTTCGGCGGCGCGCACCGCGAGCCCGGCGGCGGCAATCGCAGGCACCACATCGGGCAGGTAGTACTCGCCCTGCGCATTGTCGTTCGTCAGTCCGGCGAGCGTGAGGCGGAGTGCATCAGCGTCAAACACGTAGAGACCCGCGTTGGCCTCGGTCACCTCGAGCTCGGCGGCGGTCGCATCCTTGGCCTCGACGATGCGAATGCCGGCGTCGGAACGCAGCACGCGGCCGTAGCCACCCGGCTCGGCGACCCGGAAGGTCGCGGCGGTACCAGCCGCGCCACTCTCGACATGGGCGGCGAGCAGGTCGTTGAGCAGTTCCGCCGTCAGCAGCGGCGTGTCGCCCGAGACGATCAAGACATCGCCGGCAAACCCTTCGAGGGCTGGCACGGCGCAGCGCACAGCGTCGCCCGTGCCGAGTTGGTCGGGCTGGACCACGATCGCGGCGTCACCAACGACAGCGGCAACGGCGTCGGCCTCGGTCGGCGGAACGACGACGACGATCCGGTCCGCACCCGCCTCACGGACGGCGGCGAGCACCCAGCCAAGCAGCGGGCGACCCCAGATCGGATGCAGCACCTTTGGCAGAGCAGAGCGCATGCGCGTGCCCTTGCCACCGGCCATCACGATGCAGGCGAGAGGACGAGCAGGGGTGGCAGTAGGGCGCGACATCCGGCCTACCCGACTTTAGTCCGTCAATCGGCAGACGTGCTGTTGGCTGCGACGATGGCGGCTTTGAGGTCCGCGGTCGAGAGGAACGTCAGGCCGAGCGTCGCGTCGTGGCGAAAGCGAATCACGCCCTCGCCGTCGATCACGAAGGTCGTGCGCTTCGTACCGATAATCGGCGCCTTGGCACCGTAGAGCGCGGCGACGCTGCGGTCGGGGTCGGCGAGCAGCGGGATCGTCAGCCCGTACTTGGCGGTGAAGGACTCCTTCGAGGCGAGATTTTTGCCCGAGATGCCCACGATCGTCGCGTCGAGATCGGCGAACTCGGCCCACTCGTCGCGATACGTGCACAACTGCTTGGTGCAGACCTTCGTGTCGTCACCGGGATAGAACACCAGCGCGACGGTCTTCCCGCGATGCTCGGCAAGACGAAACGTGCCGTTCGTAGCTGCAAGTGCGAAGTCGGGTGCGGTGTCGCCGACAGTGGGGCTGGCCATGAGGAACCTCCGGAGGGGTGCGCTTTGATCTTCGCACGCTTTGTGATCTTGGCTCCCCTGATTGTCCAGATCGGGCCTGACCCCTTCTGGACATTGAGTGGGGTCAGACCGCTTCGGGGATGCGCTTCGGGGGCAGACCCCTTGGGCGGAGTGGGGTTAGACCCCTCCCGCGCATGCGATGCATGCGCTTCAGGGTCAGACCCCTTAGACAGGGTTGTTGGGGGGTTGGGGTCCCCCGGGGGACCCCAACCCCCCAACAACCCTGTCTAAGGGGTCTGACCCTGAAGCGCATGCATCGCATGCGCGGGAGGGGTCTAACCCCACTCCGCCCAAGGGGTCTGCCCCCGAAGCGCATCCCCGAAGCGGTCTGACCCCACTCAATGTCCAGAAGGGGTCAGGCCCGATCTGGACAATCAGGGGAGCCAAGATCACAAAGCGTGCGAAGATCAAAGCGCACCCCTCCGGAGGTTCCTCATGGCCAGCCCCACTGTCGGCGACACCGCACCCGACTTCGCACTTGCAGCTACGAACGGCACGTTTCGTCTTGCCGAGCATCGCGGGAAGACCGTCGCGCTGGTGTTCTATCCCGGTGACGACACGAAGGTCTGCACCAAGCAGTTGTGCACGTATCGCGACGAGTGGGCCGAGTTCGCCGATCTCGACGCGACGATCGTGGGCATCTCGGGCAAAAATCTCGCCTCGAAGGAGTCCTTCACCGCCAAGTACGGGCTGACGATCCCGCTGCTCGCCGACCCCGACCGCAGCGTCGCCGCGCTCTACGGTGCCAAGGCGCCGATTATCGGTACGAAGCGCACGACCTTCGTGATCGACGGCGAGGGCGTGATTCGCTTTCGCCACGACGCGACGCTCGGCCTGACGTTCCTCTCGACCGCGGACCTCAAAGCCGCCATCGTCGCAGCCAACAGCACGTCTGCCGATTGACGGACTAAAGTCGGGTAGGCCGGATGTCGCGCCCTACTGCCACCCCTGCTCGTCCTCTCGCCTGCATCGTGATGGCCGGTGGCAAGGGCACGCGCATGCGCTCTGCTCTGCCAAAGGTGCTGCATCCGATCTGGGGTCGCCCGCTGCTTGGCTGGGTGCTCGCCGCCGTCCGTGAGGCGGGTGCGGACCGGATCGTCGTCGTCGTTCCGCCGACCGAGGCCGACGCCGTTGCCGCTGTCGTTGGTGACGCCGCGATCGTGGTCCAGCCCGACCAACTCGGCACGGGCGACGCTGTGCGCTGCGCCGTGCCAGCCCTCGAAGGGTTTGCCGGCGATGTCTTGATCGTCTCGGGCGACACGCCGCTGCTGACGGCGGAACTGCTCAACGACCTGCTCGCCGCCCATGTCGAGAGTGGCGCGGCTGGTACCGCCGCGACCTTCCGGGTCGCCGAGCCGGGTGGCTACGGCCGCGTGCTGCGTTCCGACGCCGGCATTCGCATCGTCGAGGCCAAGGATGCGACCGCCGCCGAGCTCGAGGTGACCGAGGCCAACGCGGGTCTCTACGTGTTTGACGCTGATGCACTCCGCCTCACGCTCGCCGGACTGACGAACGACAATGCGCAGGGCGAGTACTACCTGCCCGATGTGGTGCCTGCGATTGCCGCCGCCGGGCTCGCGGTGCGCGCCGCCGAAGTCACCGACGCGTCGCTGCTGCTCGGCGTCAATACGCGGGTCGAATTGGCCGAGGCCGCCGAACTCTTGCGCACCCGCATCGTCGAACAGCATCTCCTGGCCGGTGCGGGCATCGTCGACCCGGCCACGACCTACATCGACGCGACCGTCACGCTGGCCCCCGACTGCGTCGTCCACCCCTTCACGATTTTGCGCGGCACGACGAGCCTTGCCGCGGGCGCCGAAGCCGGACCCCACAGCGTCCTGACCGACGCGGTGCTCGACTCCGGCGCACAGGCCGGGCCCTTCGCGCACCTACGTGCTGGCACGCACCTCCACGCCGATGCGCGCGTCGGCGCCTTCGCCGAGACGAAGAACACGACGCTCGGTGCACGCAGCAAGATTCCCCACCTCTCCTACGTTGGCGACGCCACGGTCGGCGAGGATTCCAACATCGGCGCCGGCAACATCACTGCCAACTACGACGGTACGAACAAGCATCAGACGACGATTGGCGACCGCGTTCGGACCGGTTCGGACACGGTTTTCGTGGCCCCCGTCGAGCTCGGTGACGATGCAGTGACCGGTGCCGGGTCCATCATCACCGATGATGTACCGGCAGGCGCGCTCGGCATCGCCCGAGCACGCCAAGTCATCAAAGAGCACTATGCGAAGAGGAAGCGCGATGCCTGATTCCAAGTTGTTCGAGGTTACCTCCGAAGCGACCACTCCACTGGCGTCATTCGAGCATTCGCCCAGCAAGCGTCTGATGATCTTCTCGGGCCGCTCGAATCAAGACCTCGCGCAGCGCATCTCCGACCGTCTTGGTGTTGGTCTCGGCCAGACGACGATCAAGACGTTCACCAACGGCGAGATCTACGCGCGCTTCGAAGAGTCTGTCCGCGGGGCCGACGTCTTCCTCGTGCAGAGCTGCGTCAACCCCGTCAATCGCAACCTGATGGAACTGATGATCATGGCCGACGCGGCCATCCTCGGCTCGGCCAAGCGCGTCACGGCGGTCATCCCGTGGTACCCGTATGCGCGCCAAGACAAGAAGTCTGCGCCGCGCGAGCCCATCACCGCCCGCCTCGTCGCCACGCTGCTACGCGCGTCCGGCATCGATCGCGTCCTGACGATGGATCTTCACGCCGGCCAAGTCCAAGGCTTCTTTGACGGCCCCGTCGATCACATGACGGCGCTGCCGATGTTTGCGCGCCACTTCCGCGACATGGGCCTGTGCGGAGAAGGCACCGTCGTCGTCTCGGCAGATGCGGGCCGCGCCAAGCTGGCCACGCGCTTCGCAGAGATGCTCGACGCCGACGTCGCGATCATCGCCAAGCTGCGGCCCGAACATGGCAAGGCGCGCGTCGCCGCCATCATCGGCGACGTGGCGGGCAAGAAGGCGATCATCTCCGACGACATCATCGACACCGCCGGCACGCTCTGCGCAGGCGCCGAAGCCGTCCACCAGGCCGGCGCGACGCAGGTTGTGGCCTGCGCGACTCACGCGATCTTGTCGGAGCCAGCGCTTCAACGCATCAAGGACTCCGTCCTCCACGAAGTGGTCGTCTGCGACACCGTGCCGATCCACCCGAGCGCCGTCGACAGCCGCATCCGCGTGCTCCCCGTCGACGCAATCTTGGCGCAGACGATCGAAGAGGTCTTCCGCGAGGGCTCCGTCTCGAACCTCTTCGACGGCGAGAACCAGCTCTTCTAGTCGCCCCACGTGGGCACCCTTACATCGGCGTACCGGGGGCTTGGTGTCGAGTGTGGCTCGCTGGTATGTTGGGCCGCATGACCGAACACACTGATCTCGACGAAGCCCCCGGCATCAACCGACAGAGCTTCCTCGCCCGTACCGCAGCGGCCGCGGGTGCCCTTGGCCTCGGCGGCCTCGTCGGCCTGCCTGGCATTGCGGGGGCCGAAACCAAGGCAGCGCGCAACCTCAACGGCATGAACGTCGTGATGTTCATCACCGACCAAGAGCGTGCGACACAGCACTTCCCAATTGGTTGGGCACAGAAGAATCTGCCGGGCTTCACGTCGCTCCAGAAGAACGGCATCACGTTTAACAACGCGTTCACGAACGCGTGCATGTGCTCGCCCGCCCGCGCCACGCTGATGACTGGACTCTTTCCGGCGCAGCACAACGTCACGGCCACGCTCGAAGAGGGCATGCCAGTCGAGGACTACCCGACGCAGATTCCGCTCTCGACGAACCTCACCAACATCGCCACCGTCATGACGGCGGCCGGTTATCAGGTGATCTACAAGGGCAAGTGGCACATCAGTAAGTACAACCCGGCTGCTGGCAAGTGGACGCCTGCCGACCTACAGGCCTACGGTTGGCAGCGGTGGAATCCCGACGACGCGGGCGCCGACCAGAGCATCCCCGAGATGGGTGGTGGCCAAGCGCAGAACGACGCGCGCTACATGGGTGCGGAGACCGATGACTACACGGACGGCAACGAAGGCATCCTGCAGTTCATTCGCTCCGATGCGGCAAAAGAGAAGCCGTTCTTCCTGATCATCTCGCTCGTCAATCCGCACGACGTGCTGGCCTATCCGAACAACTTCACGAAGGCTGGCTACAGCGACGTGTGGCTGGAAGGCGACATGCGGATACCGGTCACCAACGATGAGGATCTCTCGACGAAGCCCAATGCGCAGGCCTTCTTTCAAAAGCTCTCGATGGCACTCGGTCCGATTAATACGCGCCAGAAGAAGCTCAACTACCTCAACTTCTACGGCAATCTGATCAAGTGGGCCGACGAGTACCTCGTCAACGTGATCGCTGCGCTCAAGGGGGCAAAACAGAGGCCCAAGAACGGTTCGAAATATGGCGAGACCCTGTTCGACAACACCGTGATCATCCGCACGTCCGACCACGGCGAGATGGGGCTCACCCACGGCAACATGATCCAGAAGAGCTTCAACTTCTACGAAGAGACGATTCGGATTCCGATGATTTGGTCGAGCCCGAAGCTGTACAAGCGCGCCTTCCAGACCGACGCGCTGGTGTCGCACATCGACCTGCTGCCAACCCTCGCCAGCCTCTTCAGCGCGCCGGACTCGGCAAAGGCTGCCTGGCAAGGCGTCGACTACTCGTCGCTCGTACTCAACCCCAATGCGAAGTCCGTCCAGGACGAGATCATCTTTACCTATGACGACTCACAGTGCGGCCAGGACCAGGGCCCGTACGTTCCGCCGCCGCAACACATTGTCTCGTTCCGCGAGAAGCGCTGGAAGTTTGCGGAGTACTACGACGCCGACGGCAACGTGCCGAGCCAATTCGAGATGTACGACCTACTGACCGACCCACTCGAGCGAGACAACATTGCCCACAGGTCGTACCCTCGGACCCCCGCGCAGAAGCGGCAGTTCAAGCGCCTGTACCTGAAGCTCCAGCGGATCAAGTCGACGCGACTCCAGCCGCTGACGTAGGAATGCTCGGCTGAGACCACATGGGTGGTCTCAGCCGACAACTCCGAGAGCATTCCTGCTCACTACCGGCGGACGCAACAATGTTGTGCCCACTAGACTCCGCTCCATGACTGAGCATAACGACGCCGAGTTCGACGCCACCGCCATCGATCGTCAGAGCTTTTTGGCGCGCACCGCCGCTGCCGCTGGCGCGCTTGGTCTCGGTGGACTACTGGGCCTGCCTGGCGTGGCTGAGGCGGCCAAGCAGCCCGCTCCGACCACCCTCAAGGGCATGAACGTCGTGATGTTCATCACCGACCAAGAGCGCGCCATCCAGCACTTTCCAATCGGTTGGGCACAGAAGAACATGCCGGGCATGACGCAGCTCCAGCGCCACGGACTGACGTTCACCAACGCCTTTACGAACGCCTGCATGTGCTCGCCAGCTCGCTCGACGCTGATGTCCGGCTACTTCCCCGCACAGCACGGCGTCAAGTACACGCTCGAGTCGAACATGCCCTATCCGACGTATCCCGATCAGGTACCGCTCTCGACCAGCCTCGCGAACATCGCGACGGTCATGTCGGCCGCCGGCTACACCGTGGTCTACAAGGGCAAGTGGCACTGCAGCAAGCCCGCCGGTGCCGAATGGACGTCGGCCGACCTCAACGCCTACTCCTTCAATCGCTGGAACCCGGACGATGCCGGAGCCAACCAGAGCTTCCCCGAGATGGGTGGCGGCACTGCGCAGAATGACGCGCGCTTTATGGGCAGCCAGACGTCGAACTACACCGACGGTAACGAAGGCGCTCTGCAGTTCCTCAACTCGTATGCCGCGACGCAGCAGCCGTTCTTCCTGATCGTCTCGCTCGTCAATCCGCACGATGTCCTCGAGTATCCGAAGAGCCTGAAGGACTCCGGCTACGACACCACGTGGATCGAAGGCGACATTGGCCTGCCAGCCACCGTCAATGAAGACCTCTCGACCAAGCCGCGTGCGCAGCAGATCTTCCTCAAGCTCTCAGCCGGCCTCGGCGTACTCAACACGGCCAGGAAGAAGCGCAACTACATCAACTTCTACGGCAACCTGATGAAGTCGTCGGACGCCTACCTCGTCAACATTCTCGGTGCTCTGACCAACCAGAATCTGCTCGGCAATACGCTCGTGATCAAGACGGCTGACCACGGCGAACTCGGCGTTGCCCATGGTGGGATGCGCCAGAAGAACTTCAACTTCTACGAAGAGGCGATCAACGTTCCGCTGATCTACTCGAACCCGAACCTCTACAAGCGCCCCGTGCGTAGTGACGCGCTCGTCTCGCACGTCGACTTTCTGCCGACGATTGCCAACCTCTTTAGCGCACCAAGCGCCGCGCAGGCACCGTGGGAGGGCGTCGACTACTCGTCGATCGTGCTCAACCCGAAGAGCAAGCCGGTCCAGAGCGAGATCATCTTCACCTATGACGATTGGCAGTCTGGCCAGGCCAGCGGGCCGTACATCCCACCGCCGCAGCACATCGTCTCGTTTCGCGAGAAGCGCTGGAAGTTCGCCGAGTACTACGATGCAACGGGCGATGTGCCGAGCGAGTTCGAGATGTACGACCTCAAGACCGATCCGCTCGAGACCGTCAACATCGCGCATGCCTCGTACGACCGAACGCCTGCCCAAGACGTGCAGTTCTTGCGACTAATGAGGAAGTTGCAGACGATCAAGTCCACCCGTTTGCAGCCGCTCTAGGAGATCTGACAATGCCTTCCATCACTCCGCTGCGTACCATCGCCGTCCTCTCGGGCGTCAGTCTCGCCCTGCTCGCTCTGCCTGCCTTTGCGGGCGCCACTGGTGGCCTTATGCAGGCAACTGCACCGACCAAGGGTGCTGGCGTGATCATCCTCGGCAAGACGCACCTCGCCTCGATTACCAGCCCAACCGTGCTCAACGATGAAGGCACCGTCCAAGGCAGCCCAATCGGCTCCGGCACGATCAAGCTGACCTACACGCTGCACCCCAAGGCCGGTGTTGCCGAGACGACCTTCACGATCACCAACAGCCTCGGCACCGTCAGTGGCTTGGCAGCATCGACGTACGCTCAGACGCGCCTGCACCTGACCTTCACGGGCGTCGGCATACTGACCGCAGGTACGGGGGCCTACGCCACCATCACCAGTGGCCTGCTCCAGTTCAACGCGGTCCACTCGATCACGGGTAAGAGAGAGGTGATCGCCTTTGTCGGCTCGACCGTCAGCCCGTCGAAGTCGACGCAGAAGCTGTTTGGCAAGTACCTCTCCGGGCTGGGCGGAAGTGCAGCGAACGTGAAGGCGCAGATCAGTGCCCATAAGGCGCAGGCTCAGGCTGGCACGCTCGCCACGATGGCTGGTTCGGGCAAACCCGTGACAGGTTCCAGTGGTACGCCGGTCCCGTCGCTGTTCAGCGCCACAATTGGTGGCAACATGGGCTCCGTGGGCGGCACTGGTGGTAACGGTGGCAATGGTGGCAACGGCGGCGCAGGAACGACAACCGGTCGCTAGCACCCCGGATGGCGCACAGCGCGCCACCCTCGCGTACACTGCGCCGCGCACCTCACTGGAGCGAAACTGACATGTCGGACACCACACTCACCATCACCAAGCGCAAGGCAGCATCGACGCGCGAGAACCAGCGTCTGCGCAAGCAGGACGTGATTCCTGGTGTGTTGTACGGTCAGGGCCGCGAGCCGTTGCCATTCCAGATCGAGCGCGTCAAGTTGCGCTCCGCGATGATGGGCGAGGCTGGTCGCAACGCGATTCTCTCGCTCGTGATCGATGGTGAGGACAAGCCCGTCAACGCGATTCTCAAGGCGATGGAGATCGATCGTGTCCGTGATCGTGTCACGCACATCGACCTGATTGCCATCTCGATGACCGAGAAGATCACCGCCCCCGTGCCAGTGCATCTGGTCGGCGAGGCCGACGGCATCAAGCTCGACGGCGGCATGATCGAGCATTCGCTGCACGAGATCCTCGTGATTGCTCTGCCGGGCGCGATGCCGACTGAGATCGTTGTCGACATCACCGAACTGCGCATCGCTCACTCGATTCATATCCGCGACCTGACAGCCGGAACGGGCTACGAGTTCGCTGGCGATCCCGACGCTGTCGTCTGCTCCTGTGTCGTCACGCGTGCCGCCCTGTCCGAGGCGACAACCGAGGGCGAAGAGGGTGCCGAGGGCGAGGTTCCGCTCGTCGGCGAGGGCGACGATGCCGGAGAGGCGTCTGGCGACGACTCTCCGGGCGACGACTCCAGCGAGTAGATTCAAATGGGCTACGTCGACGCCCTGATCGTTGGGCTCGGCAACCCTGGTTCGAAGTACGCCCGGACGCGCCACAACATTGGCTGGATGGCCGTCGACGCGTTGCTCTCAGAACAGGGTGCCAAGACCAAGGACAAGTACAACGGTCGCTATGCCGAAGTTCGTCTCGGCGAGGTGGCCGTCGGCGTGCTCGCACCCGAAACGTTTATGAACGACTCGGGCCGGTCGGTCGGCGCCTGCGTCCATGACCTCAAGTTGCCGCTCGACGAGATCATCGTGATCTACGACGACATCGAGCTCGAGCCAGGCGTCGTCCGTGCCCGTGACGGTGGCGGCCTCAAGGGCCACAACGGGTTGCGCTCGCTGGCCGACGCGCTCGGCTCGCCTGCCTTCTTCCGTGTGCGCTGCGGTGTTGGTCGTCCCGGCAAGGGTGATCAACGCGATGTTGCCGCCTACGTGCTGTCGCCGTTCGAGGCCGATGAAGACCCCGCAGCGCTCGCCGCTGAGGCTGCTCGCTGTGCCGTGACGATCATCGTTGAGGGCATGGCACCAGCCCTCGAGCGCTGGCCGTAGCGCACAGACTCGCACTCGCCGCCCCGCACCGTTAGGATGTAGCCAATTCGGTTCGCACAGTGAGGGAGGGCCTCCATGGCCGTTGTCGAGAGTAGGACGTTTAAACGCCAAGATGGCAAGGACAAGGTGACCGGTCTCGGTCGCTACACGGCAGACATGCAGCTCGCTGGCATGACGCACTGCAAGTTCCTCTATGCCGGCATCGCCAATGGTCGCATCACGCGTCTCGACACCAGCAAGGCCGAGGCTCTCGCCGGCGTGTTCGCCGTCGTCACGCACGCCGACGTCCCCGACCTTCAGCACGGTCCGTACATCCAAGACCGTCGCCTATTCGCACGCGAGTGGGTGCGCTTCGAGGGCGAGATCATCGCAGCCGTCGCCGCCACCACGCCCGCCGTTGCGCAGGCTGCGCTCGACCTGATCGAGGTCGACATTGAGCCCCTGCCGGTGATGAACGACATCGAAGAGTCGGCTGCCCCGGGCGCCCCACTCGTGCACCCCGATTGGGAGTCGTACGGCGACTCCTCTGACATCGTGCGCGACCGTAACGATGCAGGTCGTTCCACGCTCGTCTTCGGCGATATCGACAAGGGTATGGCCGAGGCCGACACCGTCATCAGTGGTCGCTACGTCGCCGACATGCAGCACGCCGCCCCGATCGAGCCACGCGCGATTATTGCCGAGTGGCATGGCGATCAAGTCACGATCTGGTCCTCGACGCAGGTGCCGTTTAACGCCCGCGCTGGTGTCGCCCACACGCTCGAGATGCCCGAGAACGCCGTGCGCGTGATCGTCCCCCACCTTGGCGGTGGCTTTGGTGGCAAGTGCGAGTTCCACTTCGAGGCACACGTCGCCGCTGTCGCCCGCAAGGCGAAGCGCCCGACCAAGCTGGTCTTCTCGCGCCGCGAGGAGTTCATCGCACCCGACCATCGTCGCGAGGGCATGGTCATCACCCTCGAGACGGGCGTCAAGCGTGACGGCACGATTACCGGCCGTCGCGGCACGATCCTGATCGACAATGGTGCCTATACCGCCGACGGTGGCTTTTTCCCTCAGCTTGCCGCCATGCACGCAGCCGGACCGTACCGCATCCCAAGCTGCGATATCGAAGCCCGCATCGTCTACACGAACCATCAGCCTTCCGGCTCGGTGCGCGCTCCTACGGCGCCGCAGGTCAACTGGGCGCTCGAGCAGCACATGGACGTGATTGCCAAGGCACTCGGCATGGACCCGCTCGAGCTGCGCCGCAAGAATGTGGTGCAGGACGGCGACGCAACGGTCTCCGGCCAGATCCTCGACCCGCATGGCGCCCCGCAGTGCCTTGATGCTGCCGCCGAGATGCTCGGCTACGGCAAGGAGCTGCCCGAGGACGAAGCAATCGGCATGGCAATCGGCTGGTGGCCGTCTTTCGGTGCCTCGTCGGGTGCGTACATCAAGTTCAACGGCGACGGCTCCGCCACGATCATCACCGGAGCGATGGAATGTGGATCGGGTGCCGTAATGGCGCTTCCCCGCCTCGCTGCCGACGTGCTCGGCATGCAGCCCGAGAACTTCTCGATCGTCTATCAGGACACCGAGGCTGGCCCGTACGACATGGGTGCCTCCGGTTCGCAGACGACCTTCAACAACGGTCGTGCTGTCGTTGCCGCTGCCAACGTGATCAAGACCCGCCTCTTCGAAATGGCGTCCGAGCGGCTCGAGGCTTCCGTGGGCGACCTCGAAGTTGCCGACGGCCTCGTGCGTGTCAAGGGTTCCCCCGATAAGAACGTCAGCATCGTCGACTTGGCCGGCGAGGCCACGGGTGGCGACCAGCTGCTCGCGACCGGCTCGGGCGATGTTCCAGCTGCTCCCGAGGTCGAGGGCTCGGCCTGTGTCGGCCGGATGGGTATGGAGTCGTGGGTTGCCCCCACCTTCTTCTGCCACGCCGCCCACGTGAAGGTCGATCGCGAAACCGGCGTCGTGCGCGTGCTCGGTGTTGCCGCCGCACACGACTCGGGCACGATCATCAACCCGCTTGGTGCTGAGGGCCAGATCGAGGGCGGTGTCGTGATGGGCATCGGCCAGGCGCTCCTCGAGGGCTCGAAGATCTCGGAAGACGGCCTCATCCTCAACGCTGGTCTGTTGGAGTACAAGCTGCAGACGGCTGCGGATATCCCACCAATCCAGATCGCCTTCGTCGGCCCAGCGGCTACCGATGGTGGTCCGAGCGGCGTCAAGGGCATTGCAGAGCCGCCGAGCGTCCCGACACTCGCCGCGATCGGCAATGCCATCGCCAAGGTGATCGGCACGCACGTGCACGAGTTGCCCATGACGCCGAACCGCGTCTGGGACACGATCAACCGCTAGAAAACTAAGGGCGCGAGCTCGCCCAGAACTGCACTACGCCGGAATCAACTCAGGCGCCGCGCTCCATGTCGAATGTCACAAAGGGGTCAGACCCTTTTGTGACACCCTACTCCTCGCCCGTGACCTTCTTGATCCGCTCACGGTTGCGCTTGGCCTTCTCACGACGACGCTTGATGACTTCCTTGCGTCGCTCATTCTCTTTCGGCGACTCGTTGATCACGAGTCGGCCCGTCACATCGCCGTAGAGGTTGCGGAAGACGAGGGCCGCGACCGGCCAGACGATGATCGTGGTGATGGCGAACGTGACTTGCTGCTGCAACAGCGACCCGAGCGGAGTCAGCAGGATGCCAAAGCCGACGGCCACCGCGGCAATCACGATCGCGAGTCCGAGCACACAGGCGTAGGTTCGCTTGAACCAGCGCACCGTCATCCGCACGCCTTGCCAGATCGAGCCAAATCCTCCCGCATCGCCCGAGGCCGCGATAATTGGCGGGAAGGCAAGCAGCGGATAGAACACGACCGCAACGAAGACGAGTTGCCAGATCAGCAGCGTGCCCACAGCGACCGTGACGACACCAGTAATCAAGAGCGAACCAAGACGTCCACGGAGGCTTCCCACCACGAGCATCGTGGCGAGCGAGAGCACCATAAAGTTGCCAAGCGCGAACGCCGCCGCGTACATCAGCCCGGCCCACAATCCTGGCACCGCCGTGCCCGACACAATCACCTTGACGCCCAGCAGTGGCAGCGCGCTGACGGCTGCAATCAGCAGATAGCCACCGAAGTTGATGCCAAAGCGCCGAAAAGCGGCCTCGAAGTACGCGCCGACAGGATGCAGTGGCCGACCGGTCGGCCCGAGTGGCCCCTGCTCTTCCTCGACATCCGGTGCGTCAAGCTCGAGGTCCTGATCGTTGGCAGCGTCGGACGACGCAGAGCGGCGGCGGAACAATCCCATGCTCAGACAGCCTCCTGAGGAGTCGCAATCGTGAAGACGATGCCGTCATCGGTGTCACTGGTTTCTGCAATCACACGGGCACCATCGCCGATATCACCCTCGAGCAGACGTAGCGCCAGCGGATTTTCCAGCAGGCGCTGGATTGCACGCTTCAGCGGTCGAGCGCCATACGTAGGATCGTAGCCTTCGCGAGCCAAGAGATCCTTGGCAGCATCTGTCACCTCAAAAGCCACACGACGAGACTCAACGCGGCGTACGAGACGCTCGACCTGCAGGTCGACGATCTTGCGGATCTCGACTTCGGTCAGGCGATGGAAGATCACCGTCTCGTCGATGCGGTTGAGGAACTCTGGTCGGAAGGTCTGCCGCAGCACACCCTCGACACGATCGCGGATCTCGTCGTGGGAGAGCTCGCCGAGTACAAACTCGGACCCAGCATTCGAGGTCATGATCAGCACCGTGTTCGTAAAGTCGACGGTGCGTCCCTGGCCGTCGGTCAGGCGACCGTCATCGAGCACCTGCAGCAAGACGTTGAAGACGTCACCGTGTGCTTTCTCGATCTCGTCGAGCAGGACGACGGAATAGGGGCGGCGTCGAATCGCTTCAGTCAATTGGCCACCCTCGTCGTAGCCGACGTAGCCGGGTGGCGCACCGACCAGGCGCGAGACGGAGTGGCGTTCCATGTACTCCGACATGTCGATCCGAATCATCGACTTTTCGTCGTCGAAGAGCAGTTCGGCGAGCGTCTTCGCGAGCTCGGTCTTGCCGACACCGGTCGGGCCAAGGAACAGGAACGACCCGATCGGTCGATCTGGATCGCCGAGCCCCGCACGCGAGCGGCGGATTGCGTCGGAGACGGCAGAGATTGCCTCCTCCTGCCCGACGAGGCGCTCGTGGAGACGCTCCTCGAGCTGCACGAGCTTCTGCATCTCACCTTCCATTAGGCGCGAGACGGGAATTCCGGTCCAGGCTCCAACGACTCCGGCGATATCTTCCTCGTCGACCTCTTCTTTGAGCACCGAGCCATCCTTCTGCGCCTCGTCAAGCGCCGCCGTCTCGGCCAGCAGTTCGGCCTCGTACGCCGGGAGGTCGCCATACGTCAATTTCGCAGCGCGCTGCAGATCGGCCTCACGTTCTGCTCGCTCTGCCTCGTTCTTGACGTCCTCAATCATGCTCTTGAGTCGTCGGATCGAATCGATGTGGCGCTTCTCGAGTTCCCATCGTCCACGCATCTCGTCGGCAATTTCTTGGAGTCCACCGAGCTCGCTGGCGAGGGCATCGCGCCGCTCGGCCGAGACGACGTCACTCTCCTTGGCGAGCGCCGCATCTTCAATCTCGATGCGCACGATCCGCCGCTCGATCTCGTCGAGCTCGGTCGGGCGCGAATCGATCTCGATGCGCAGACGACTAGCGGCCTCGTCGATCAGGTCGATTGCCTTGTCCGGCAGAAAGCGATCGGCAATGTAGCGATCCGAAAGCATCGCAGCGGCCACGATTGCACTGTCTTGAATGCGCACGCCATGGTGGACTTCGTAGCGCTCCTTGAGTCCGCGCAGAATCCCGATCGCGTCCTCCACGTTTGGCTCACCCACGAGCACGGGCTGGAAGCGGCGGGCGAGTGCAGCATCTTTTTCGACGTGCTTACGGTACTCGTCGATCGTCGTCGCGCCGATTGCGCGTAGCTCGCCGCGCGCGAGCATCGGCTTGAGCAGGTTGGCCGCGTCGACGGCACCCTCGGCCGCACCTGCGCCCACGACTGTGTGAAGCTCATCGATAAACAGCACGATCTGGCCCTCAGCCGCCGTCACCTCGCCCAAGACGGCTTTGAGTCGCTCCTCGAACTCGCCGCGGAACTTGGCTCCTGCCAGGAGCGCGCCCATGTCGAGCGCCCAGATCTTGCGACCGCGCAGACTCTCCGGCACGTCGCCGGCAACGATGCGCATGGCGAGGCCCTCGGCAATGGCGGTCTTGCCAACGCCTGGCTCGCCGATCAGTACCGGATTGTTTTTCGTACGCCGCGAGAGGACCTGGACGACTCGACGAATCTCGTCGTCACGACCGATCACCGGATCGACCTTGCCAGCCTCGGCCGCGGCCGTTAGGTCGCGGGCGTACTTCTGCAGCGCGTCGTAGAGGTCTTCGGCGTTGGGATCGGTCACACGCTTGCCACCGCGAATGTTCTTGAGACCTCCCAGGAGCGCGGTCTTCGTCACGTTCTGGCGGCGCAAAATGTCTTTCGCGGCGCCCGAATGCTCGGCGAGTGCGATCAGGACGTGCTCCGACGCAACGTAGTCGTCACCCATCTCCTGCGATTCCTTCGTGGCACGCTCGAGCGTCTCGCGCAGCCCCAGTGAGGCCTGCGGCGAAGTCGCAGCACCCTTCATGCTCGGAAGCTTGTCGAGCGCATCGTCGGTTTCGCGACGCAGCGTGTCGACGTCGCCGCCGGCGCCGCGCAAGAGCGACTCGGCGACCGAGCCGTGCTCGGCCAGCAGGCCCGCCAAGAGATGCAGTGGAGTCAGTTCGGGATTACCGGCGACGCGGGCGCGCTCGGCTGCTGTGCCGAGTGCCTCCTGCGCTTTGACGGTCAGTTTGGTGGGATCCATGGTGGGGGTTCCTCCGTTCGGTATCAGCTACGGGAAGCGGTTCAACGCATGCGCCGGCGACGGACGACAAGCTCCGCGCCAGGCGGCGGGATGTACGGCACGATCTCGTGTCGGTAGGAGCGATGCACGCTCTCGACCTCAGTCTGCATCACGCGCGCGGCCTCATCGAGGGCGGCTCCGAGGTCGGCGACCTGCTGCTCGAGTTGGTGCACCCGATCTTCGAGTGCGAGCACGTGCTCCACGCCCTGGAGCGAGAGACCAAGGCCCGATGCGAGCTCGGTAATGCGCTGCAGGCGCATCAGTTCGGCATCCGAATAGAGGCGGGTACCACCGGCCGTGCGGCGCGGTCGGACCAGACCTCGGGCTTCGTAGAGCCGTAGCGTCTGGGGGTGCATGCCGACGAGCTCGGCGGCGACGCCGATCATGTACTTGGGGGTGTCTTCGTTCACGTAAACAGCTCCGCCCGCGGATCTGTCCCGCCGTCGAGCGCTGCAAACTTCTCGAGCGCCTCAGTCTGCTGCGTCGAGAGTCCACTGGGCACGATCAACTTGAGACGAACCAGCAACGAGCCATCGTCGCCGCTCGTTGAAGGTGCACCAAGACCTCGTACTCGCAGCATCTTGCCGTCGACGGAACCTGCCGGTACCTTGACGCGCACCTTTTCGCCAAGCGGTGTTGGCACATCGATCTCTGCTCCGAGCGCTGCCTCGGGGAACGTCACGGGAACCTCGACGATGATGTCCTTGTCGCGTCGTGTAAACCGTTCCGAGGGCAGCACCTGCACGACAACCCAGAGGTCGCCCGGCGCCCCACCACTCTCTCCGTCGAGACCCTTGCCACGCACGCGAATGCGCGACGCATCGGCAATACCAGCGGGGATCTTGACGGTGTAGCGCTTGGTCCGACGTTGGCGACCAGAGCCCTTGCACGTGGTACACGGTCGTTCAACAATCGAGCCCTGTCCACCGCAACGCATGCAGGTCTCGGCGATCGCAAAGAACCCCTGATTGACCTGACGCTCACCAGAACCACCACAGTCGGGGCACGTCGTACGCGACGTGCCTGCCGCTGCTCCCGTGCCAGAACAATCGGCACAGTTGAGGTCCTTGTCGACCGGCACCGTCACCCGGGCGCCACGCAGCGCGTCGTCGAAGGAGAGGGTGACGCGTGTCTCGAGATCGACACCACGCCGAGCGGGACGGCGGCCGCGACCTGCGCTCGGACCGCCACCGCGACGGCGGCCGAAGAGGTCCCCAAACAGGTCGGAGATGTCGAAGCCACGGTCTTGGGCGAAGTCGCGAAAATCGTTGGGGTCGAAGCCCTGTGCGCCGGTGCCGCCCGAGGCTCCGAATTGGTCGTACGCCTTGCGCTTCTCGACGTCGGACAAGGTGTCGTGCGCAGCGGAGATCTCCTTGAAGCGCTCTTCGGCTTTTGGATCGTCAGGATTGGCGTCGGGATGGTGCTTGCGTGCCAGCGTGCGATAGGCCTTCTTGATCTCGTCTGCAGTTGCCGATCGCGGTACCTCAAGCACCTCGTAGAGATCACGCATTGCGAACGACCTCTACGAGACCGGCAGGATCGATCGGGGACAACACGACTCGGCGGCGGCCGACCTTAATCAGGACGGTGCGACGCACGTCCGTCACAAACGACCGCGTCCAGCCACCGCCAGCGACGCGGAAGTGACCGCGGTAGCCATAGAGACCACCGGAGCCGAGCCGGAGCCCTAACCGTGCCTTGTCGGTATGCGGCTCGATCCGGCCGGTAATCCGCAATGAACCTCGCCGACGTTCAATCACCAGCGCATCGCGGTCGAAGCGATACGCCACGGGTTGCGTGACGCGCAGCCAGAGACCGATCGCGCCCAACAGAAGCCCAGCCGACAACATCGCGACGGCGTGCAATGCATTGCCATTCGAGACGCCGACGCCGGTGCCAATCCAGGCCAGCAAGACGACGCACCAGAAGATGCCAGTGATGACCTTTTCGGCACCGCCCAGCGGAGCTGCAGCGATCGTGACGGGGGTCAGGCTCAGGATTCGCCTCCGGCAACCACCACGCGGGCAGGCCGCAAGACACGATCGCCGAGCAGGAAGCCTCTCTGAATCACCTCGAGCACGGTGCCCTCCGGAGCATCGGCCGGCTGGGAAAGCAGCGCCTCGTGACGGTGCGGATCAAACATGTCGCCGGTCGGATCGAGCTCGGCCACGCCTTCGCGCTCCAGCAAGGTCCAGAGTGCGCGATGAACGAGCGCCACGCCGTCGGCGATCGCCTCAGTCTCCGCCGTCTCAAATGCCGTCAGAGCACGCCCGAGATCGTCGAAAACTGGCAGCAGGTCGCGCAAGAGACGCTCGGCTGCACGCTCGCGCAGTTCCTCGTGCTCGCGGACCATCCGCTTCTTGTAGTTGTCGAACTCGGCCGCAAGTCGTCGCAGCTGGTCGAGGTAGTCGTCGCGTTGACGTTCGGCCAGAGCCAGAGGATCGAGCTCTTCTTCGACGAGCTCGGCCTCTGCCTTCGACACGATCGAATCCTCCCCGCTCTCGGCGGGGAGGTCCGAATCTACCGGGTCATGGGCGCTCACTTCTCTGCCGTGGCGGCGTCAGGATCGACAACCTCAGCGTCTTCGATGATTTCCTCGTCGGACTCATCGTCGGCGGCAGAGGCACCATCGCCCGACGGTGCAGACTGCTGAGCATCCTTGTAGACCTGCTCGGCCAGGGCGTACGAGGCCTCCTGCAGGGCGTCGGCCTTCTGCCGAATCGCCGTTGCATCGGAGCCTTCGAGCGCCGTGCGGAGCTCGGCCGCGGCAGCCTCGATCTTGCCCTTGACCTCGTCGTCGACCTTGTCGCCATGCTCGGAGACGGTCTTCTCGGTCTGGTAGAGCAACTGCTCAGCCGTGTTCTTGGCTTCGACGAGGTCACGCGCGCTCTTGTCTTCGTCGGCGTGCGCCTCGGCGTCCTTGACCATCTGCTGGATTTCGGACTCGTCGAGCCCCGAGCCGCCTTCGATGCGAACCTGCTGCATCTGGCCCGTGCCCTTGTCGGTTGCGGAGACGTTGAGGATGCCGTTGGCATCGATGTCGAACGTCACCTCGACCTGAGGCATACCGCGCGGTGCGGCCGGGATGCCGACGAGCTGGAACTTGCCGAGTGTCTTGTTGTAGCCCGCGATCTCGCGCTCGCCCTGGAGCACGTGGATCTCGACGGACGTCTGTCCGTCTTCCGCGGTCGAGAAGACCTCGGACTTACGGGTTGGGATCGTCGTGTTGCGCTCGATCAACTTGGTCATCACTCCACCCTTGGTCTCGATACCGAGCGAGAGCGGTGTGACGTCGAGCAGGAGGACGTCCTTGACGTCGCCGCGCAGCACGCCGGCCTGGATGGCGGCGCCGATCGCGACGACCTCATCCGGGTTGACACCGCGGTGCGGATCCTTGTTGGTGATCTCTTTGACCTTGTCCTGAATCGCAGGCATCCGACTCATGCCACCGACGAGGATGATGTCGTCGATGTCGGCCGCTGTCAGACCCGCATCGGCGAGAGCCTGCTTGGTCGGTCCGACGGTGCGCTCAACGAGATCGCCGACAAGTTCCGTCAACTTCGAGCGCGAGAGCGCCATGTCGAGGTGCTTCGGACCCGAGGCGTCGGCCGTGACGAAGGGCAGATTGATCTGCGTCGACTGCGTCGAAGACAGCTCGATCTTGGCCTTCTCGGCGGCCTCATAGAGGCGCTGCAAGGCAAGGCGGTCGGCCGCGAGGTCGATGCCCTGATCCTTCTTAAACTCGGCGACCATCCAGTCGACGATTGCCTTGTCGAAGTTGTCGCCACCGAGGTGGTTGTCGCCTGCGGTTGCCTTGACTTCGAAGACGCCGTCGGCGAGCTCGAGGACGGACACGTCGAAGGTGCCGCCGCCGAGGTCGAAGACGAGCACTTTCTGCTCACCCTCCTTGTCGACGCCGTAGGCGAGGGCAGCAGCCGTCGGCTCGTTGATGATGCGCAGGACGTTGAGGCCCGCAATGCGGCCCGCATCCTTCGTGGCCTGGCGCTGAGCATCGTTGAAGTAGGCCGGCACCGTGATGACGGCATCCGTCACCTGCTCGCCGAGCTTGGCCTCAGCATCGGCCTTCAGCTTCTGGAGGATCATCGCCGAGATTTCCTCGGGCGAGAACTCGCTGTCGTCGGCCGAGACCTTGGCGTCGCCATTGGGGCCCGAGATCACCGTGTAGGGGATCATCGTCATCTCTTCAGACACCTCGGACGACTTGCGTCCCATGAAGCGCTTGATCGAGAAGATCGTGTTTTCTGGGTTGGTGACAGCCTGCCGCTTGGCGGGGCTGCCGACGAGGCGCTGGCCATCCTTGGCAAACGCGACGACAGACGGCGTGGTGCGGCCGCCTTCAGCGTTCTCAATGACAGACGGCTCGCCGCCTTCGAGAACGGACATACAAGAGTTGGTGGTACCGAGATCGATTCCGATTACGCGACCCATAAGGGATAAGCCTCCGTGGAGATGGGATGAGGGGGATGGAAGTGCAGGCGCCGAGAAGTGGCGCGTGACCACACTCTATTACCTGAGTGCCTGAATATCAAGTTTTCTTTTTATGAGGATTCACATCCCGGCGAATCAGAAAACCCCACTCCGCCGCTCCAGCGAGTACCATCACGGTATGCGTCGTCTCATCCCAGTCCTCGCGCTGATCCTGACCCTGACGATCTTCGCGGCGTCCGCGCAGGCCGCCGCCCGGCTGAGCGCCGCCCAAGTAGCCACCGCGATGACCGCACGCCACGCCTTTGTGCAGCCCGGCGTGTCACCGCAACCAGACATCGCAGCCCTCACCGCCGTCGCCGCCGCCAACCCCTCCTTCTACCTGGTCGTGCTCGCCAGGCCAATTGCTGGCGCTGCGAACGCCAAGGGCTCTGCCCGACTGCTCGCGCAGGCACTCCAGGCCAAGGATCCGCAAGCCACCGTTGGCCTGATCACCAAAGGCAAGCTCGGCGGAGCATCGCTCAGCTACCCACAAGACCGCATCAACAAGGCAGTCGCCGACACACGCGCGGTTGCCGCCACCGATCCGGTTGGCGCGCTGACGAGCTATGCAGCCGCCGTCACGAAACCGAACAAGAATGCGGATGACCCAGGCACCAGTGGCAGCAGTGGTCGACCATGGTGGCAATGGGCTGTGGTTGCCTTGCTGCTCGGAAGCATCGTGCTGGTTGTGCTCCGTATCCGCGCACGTTCGAATGAGCAGCGTCGCCGCCGCCGCGGTGGTTCTATCTGGACCGCTCGCGAGTTTCACCTCGACCGCCTCGAGAGCCTCGCCGCACGCCACACGGCACTCACGGGCGAGACCGCCACGAGCGATGGTCCAAAATCCGACGATCCCGAAGCCGCCGACCACCTCCAGACCGCTGGCGCTCGCCTACTCGCCTTGCGTCGCACACTGCCAGCACTCACCTCGCCCCGCGAACTGCGCACCGTGGCCGGCGAACTCGACGCCGTCGAGTGGGAGATCCTCTGGGTCGAATACCGCCTGGCCGACCACGCGCCTCCCGCTGCCATCGCACCCGGCTTCCCAGGCCTCTGCTTCTTTTCACACGAACACGGGCTTGGCACCGAGGCAATCGAACTACGCAAGCCCGACGGCACGATCAACACCGTCTACGTCAGCCCCGAGAACCGACTCGCCCTCGAGCGCGGCGATGCTCCCGAAGTTTCGCTCGTGCACGTCGGCTCGCGCATGATCCCTTGGCCCGCCGCGCCATCCTGGTATGGCGCCTACGGCTGGAGCCCCGACGACCTACCGGGCCTCGATTACAACGGCGAGCAAATCTGGGGCATCGATGGTCCAGAGCGTGACGAAGAGCCCCCAGCAGACGAGGCCAGTAGCGACCTGACGACCCCTCCCGCAACGGCCTCCGGCATCGTCCCCACGCAGGACGGCGAGCTCGCGCTACCCGAAGAAGAGGCTACGCGCGCCTGGGACCCCGACTCCGACGCCGCCTTCGAAGACGTCGCCGCACCCGCGGAGGCCACGCCGCCGATCGTGGCCCCACCTGCGCAGCCCGTTGTAGAACCCGAGCCAGAGCAGGCCTTCGAAGAGCTCGATCTGCCAGCACCGACGGGCCTGATCGACGAGCCGAGCGGCGAACCTGAAGCGTCGGAAGAGCTCTTCCCCACGCCACCCGCGATCGATGACGGCGAGGACACGATGGATGGCACGAGTCGCCCCCCAGCAGTTGGCGACGCAACGCTCGATTGGGATCCGTTCACCGAGCAGGAACCGCCGGAAGACGGTTCGAAGCACTAACGGTGGCTCATCACCGGTGGTACTGGGGGGTTGTAATTCGCGTCGATTCGGCGCGCGAACTGTTGTCGTCAATCGCAGACGATGTGGATGACGACGATGTCCGAGTGCAAGATCCGCGCACGGGACACATCACCCTGTTCTACGCCCCCTTGCGTGGTCGCCGCGATGCACCCGCACTCGCCGAACGTATCCGGGAGGCCGCGGCGGCGATCAAACCCTTCTCCGTAACCTGCGCAGGTTTCGATGAGTTTCCCTCGCCTAACCGCCCAGTGGCCTGGCTCGGCGTTCAGCAGGGGAATAAAGAGTTGCAGTCCGTTCGTACGAGCCTCTGCTCCTGCGACCAGGATTGTCATCGCCATGCGTTTGTGCCGCACCTGACTCTGGCCTACGGCGGGGAGGCTGCAACCTACGCCGCAGTCCACGAGAAGATTCGGACACACGCAGAATCAGCAGTTTGTGCGACCCATGTCGATGCAGTCTGGATTGCCGGATTTCCGCAGAATGGCCACCCCGCCCGCGACCTGCGGTACGTCGAACGAGTGCCCTTCGCTGGGCAGTAGGCCGTCGCGCCACTACACTAAACAGATGCGCCCGCCGCTGACCGATTCGTTCGACCGCCATATCGAGAGCGTTCGCATCTCGATCACCGACCGCTGCAACTTCCGCTGCAAGTACTGCATGCCCGCGGAGGGACTGCCATGGCTTCAACGCACGGAAGTCTTGTCGTTTGAGGAGATCGAACGCCTTGCCACGATTCTCGCCTCGATGGGTGTCAGCCACGTGCGTCTGACGGGTGGCGAACCGCTTGTCCGCCGCGACGTCCCCGATCTGATCGAGCGCCTCGTCAAGGTTCCAGGCCTCAAGGACCTCGCCCTGACGACCAACGGAGTCGCGTTGCGCACGCTCGCCGGGCCACTCGTCGATGCCGGCCTTCGTCGCATCAACGTCTCGCTCGACAGCCTCGACCACTCGCGCTTTGCCGAGATTACGCGACGCGACATGCTTGACCGTGTCCTCGAAGGGCTTGAAGAAGCAGAGCGCTATCCCGAGCTGCGCCCGATCAAGGTCAACTGCGTCGCAATGCGTGGCTTTACCGAGCCCGAGGTGATCGCCTTCGCCGAACTCGCCCGGCGCAAGCCGTACATCGTCCGCTTTATCGAGTTTATGCCCCTCGACGCCGATCGCACGTGGCGTAAGGAAGACGTCCTGGCCGGTGCCGAGATTCGCGCCATGATCGAAAC
>CAMAWJ010000001.1 GCA_945861955.1 Bifidobacterium breve | reverse complement strand
ACCTTCTGCTGAAACAGCGCCGCGGTCCCCTCGGGTGACTCGAGAGCACGCACGGTCAGAGTCACCTGCGCAAAGGGCTTGACGAACACTATCGCCTCCGCGGCGGCCGAGGTCGAATCGGGCGCAGTCTGTGCCGTGATGGCGGTTGCCACGGGATTGACCGCGGCCTCGGTGACGGTAACGACGTTGGTTCCGCCCGTTGCTGGTAGCGGGGTCGTACGTGTGGACGGATACGTCGAAGCGATCACGATCAACACAGCGATCGCCAAGATGCCGACGATCGCGACGATCACGATGCCGGATCCGCGGCTCGAATGTCGACTGGAGCGGGCGCTGCCGCGACGCGGAAACATAACCGCGTCGTCTACCTCCCACGGCGCCGAGGAAAAACGCTCCGAAAATTCATCAATCAGTAGCTGTGCGTCGAGCTCGAGAAACTCGCTGTAGGAGCGCAAGAACCCGCGAGCGTACGTCGGTCCAGGAAGGCGTTCGAAGTCCTCTGCCTCGAGCGCGACGAGATAGCTCGAGCGAATCTTCGTGGCCTCAGCGGCGTCGTCAATGCTGACGCCACGCTGTTCGCGTGCGGTACGCAGAGTGGCGCCGATCTCGAACATGCGCTCAGTCTATCGGGGTGAAAGGTGCGCTAGCGCGGTTCGGCTGCGAAGCGATACCCAACGCCATAGTGCGTATGCACGTAGTCGTGGGTTTCGCTCTGCCGATCGAGCTTCTCGCGGATCTTACGCACGCACACGTCAACTGTGCGATCACGGTGTCGATAGGGGATGCCCCAGACGCGCCGCTGCAACTCGTCACGCGAGAGCGCGCGTCCCTCTTGGCGGGCCAAGGCGACGACGAGGCGAAACTCGGTGGGTGTCAACTGACTATCGATCCAATCGGACGGCGCCTGTCCCGGCGCGATGCGAATAAACGCGCGTCGCAGGTCCGGATCAATGCGCAGCCCGTCGACCTCAATCGCATCGCCGCGCGGCTCGGAGGCCGCGACCAGACGCGTGCGACGAAGGAGCGCTTCGATCCGCGCAATCAACTCGCGCATGCCAAATGGCTTGGAAAGGTAATCGTCAGCGCCAATCTCGAGCGTGTGGACCTTGTCATGCTCGGAGCCGCGCGCCGAGACGACGATCACGGGCACACCAAGATGGTCCTCGCGGATCGCCTCGGTCACCGCCCAGCCGTCGAGGCCAGGCAGCATTAGATCGATCACGGCTACGTCTGGGCGGGCGTGGCGGAGGCGACGCAGGCCGCGTTCACCATCCTCGGCGAGGTCGACATCGAAGCCGGCATGCCGTAGGTGCATGACCATCGCTTTTCCGAGGATGGGGTCGTCTTCGATTACGAGAACGCTTGGCATTGACAGCAGGCTACGGGGCTGGTTGTCGGTGATGGGTTGCAGCATGGTCCCGGGGTGGTAACGAAGTGGTGCCTGTTGAGCACGGGTGTCACGAACCGTCCGTTTGCCGGGTACTGTTGCCCAATGCAACTTCTCTACGCCGCCCTCCTCGTTGCCTGCGGCGTAATCGCGGGGTTGTTTGGTTCCCGATTGTTGCGCCGATCGAATTTCAGGCGCGATCTGGTGATCGCCGCGAATCCTGTTGTCGGCGATCCGACGTGGCAGATCGACGCACGTGTGCTCGTCGAGGCGATCCCTGTAGCCTGCTTTACGGTCAGTACGGATGGCCGCATCGTCCAGATTAGCTCGCTCGGCGCACGTGAGTTTCCAATCCTGACAATCGGTGGTGAGCCGGAGGCATGGTCGCCGTCGCTCGCCGAGGTTGTTGCGCGCGTGATGCACGGCGCCGACAGCGTCGCACTCGAGACGGTCTTTCTCGACCCCGCGCGCTCGCTCAGAGTGACGGCGCTGCGCTACACGAAGGGCGTCCTCGTGATGCTCCAGGATGTCACCGAGGACGTGGATTTCGAGGAAGCCCGTCGTACCTTCTCGGCCGCGGTTTCCCACGAGTTGCGGACCCCGCTGGCGCGCATTCTTGGGCTCGCGGAGACGCTGGCGCTGCCAGATATCGAAGACGAACGCGACGAGCTCGTGATGCAGATTGAGACCGAAGTCGACGGGATGCGGAGGCTGATCGACGAGATGTTGCTTCTTGCTGCGCTTGATCGCGGGCGTCTGGCGGTTGCCGACGGCATTACGGACGCATGCGCGATGGCAGCCCACGTCGTTGCCGACGCGCAGCAGCGTCGGATCGGTCGCGGTCGCGAGATTACCTTGACCGCTGCTGATGAGGTCGACGTGCCGGTCGCTGCTCGCCTCTATGAGGTCGTGATCCAGAACTTGGTGGACAACGCACTGATTCACGGCGGCCCTGAGGCGAAAGTCGACGTGACAGTCAACACGGCTCAAGGTCAGGCTTATGTGACCGTGAGTGACACCGGTGGTGGCATTGACGCTGCGCACCTGCCATTCGTCTTCCAGCGGTTTTATCGTGGCGACGCTGCACGCAGCGGCCCCGGATCGGGACTCGGGCTGGCGTTGGTGAAACACATCATCGAGGCACACGGAGGCACGGTCGCTGCCGAATCCGACGGCGCCACCGGCACGACAATTCGCATCGTCCTTCCGCTCGCTACGTAACGGGAGTTGGGCCTTTGGATTCGGGCTCGAAGCGATAGCCGACCCCATAGTGCGTCTGGATAAACGAGTACTCCGGCGATCGCATGTCCAGCTTCTCGCGCAATTTACGAACACAGACGTCGACGATGCGGTCCCGCGGACGGTGCGGCGAACCCCAGACCCGCTGTTGGAGCTCGTCTCGACTGAGCACGCGTCCTCGCTCCCGCGCAAGCGTGACGAGCAGACGAAACTCGCGAACGGTAAGTTCGGCATCGACCCACGATCCGTCCGCCATCTCGATCAAGGCACGGTGGATGCGGAAATCGATGCGGATTCCAGGCGCCTCGAGCGGGAGTTCGTCGCGCTCGGGGGCGGCTGCCGGCGTGCGCCCCGAACGCCGCAGCGCGGCCTCAACACGAGCCACAAGCTCTCGCATCGACGCAGGCTTGACGAGATAGTCATCGGCTCCGATGCCAAGCGTATGGACCTTGTCGTGCTCGCTCGAGCGAGCTGATAGCACGATCACCGGGGTCGTCACGCCTTCGGTGCGGATCTGTTCAATTAGGCCCCAGCCATCTGTTCCCGGCATCATCAGATCGATGACGCATACGTCTGGGCGCTCGAACCGAATCTTGCGCAATCCGCGCTCGCCATCGGCGGCCCACTCCACGTCGTGACCCGCCTTCGACAGGTGTCGTCGCATGACACCTGCAAGGACTTCGTCGTCTTCGACAATCAGCACGGTCGCCATACCTACATTCTAACGGGCTGGCAGATCGGCGGGTTCGTTGTATACTCACGCCGCTCGCGCAAGCGGGACGTGGTGGGCGTAGCTCAGCTGGTGGTAGCTCCGGGTTGTGGTCTCGGCGGTCGTGGGTTCGAGTCCCACCGCTCACCCTCGTACAACACTGATTGCACGAAGAACGCAAGCAGTGGCCTAGGCCGGTCCGGGCGGTGCTGTCGTCGATCTGTCCGACACCATATACGTGGTACGTTCAGCCACATTGACCGCGTGGTCGCCGACTCGCTCCAGCCAGCGACCTGCAAACAGCATCCGCGCAGCCCACTTACGCAATTCAGGATCGTTGTATTCCATCATCAAGATCGTGTCCGCGATCTTCTCGTTCTCCCGATCCACAAGTTCGTCTAACGCGGATAGGAATCGCGCGGCATTTGCATCGCGTCGCTCAAACGTGTCGGCTGCGGTGCGCACCATCTCGGCGCCACGGTCGCCCATCGCTCGAAGAGCATCGGCGATTACGGCCTCATCGACGAGCGAGCGGCGTGGCGGTGGGGTTGCCAGATGGGCGACACGAGCCGCGTTGTGGGCGGCGCGCTCGAGGCTTCGATTGATATGAAGCGCCGCCAGCACGGTCCGCAACTGGGTGCCTTGAAGTGCATGCGTAGCCAATATCGATTCGACCAAGACCTCGGTCTCTTCGTACAGCGCTTTGACAGTGTCTTCAGCCTTCAAGGTCGACTCGAAGGCCTCGGCACTCCAGTCGACAAGGGCGCGCGTGGCCGATGTTACGGCCTCGGCAGTGAGACGCCCGGTGGCCTGAATCCCGTCGCATAGCGCTCGAAGATCATCATCAAGTGTTGTCGTCATTCGTTGCATCCTGATTAGGAGATCGCGGTGGGTTTCGCGCGATTGGAACCGTTGACACAATACAACGCCCCGGCGCTTCGCACCCCTCAGACTCGTTGAGTGTGAACGATTGGTGGTGCGTTGACCGACAATCGCCAACTGTCGGTACGATGCTGGCGTGAGTTCGACGGAAGCCATCCCTGTTGAGAGTCGGTTGTTCAATCGCGAGATCTCGTGGCTGGCCTTCAACCACCGCGTGCTGGAACTCGCAGGTGACCCTTCCGTGCCACTGTTGGAGCAGATCCGCTTCTGCATGATCTACGCCAACAACCTCGACGAGTTCTTCATGGTTCGAGTGGCAGGACTGATCGACCACGTGGTCCACAGCACCGAGCCGTCGGATGGTACGCCACCTCAGGTGACGCTCGACGAGATCGCCGCGCGCTACCGCTCGATGCAGAGCGAACTCGAGGACACGCTTCATTCCGACCTGCTTCCGGCGCTCGCCGCCGAAGGTATCGAGATCGTCCCGCTAACTGCCTGTTCTTCGGAGGAGCGCGAGCAGTTGGAGACGATCTTTGATCAGCAGCTCTACCCCGTCCTAACTCCACTCGCTGTCGGTCCAGGGCAGCCGTTTCCGTACATCTCGAACCTCTCACTCTCGGTCGGAGTGACCGTGCGTGACCCGTCGACGGGCGAGACGCGTTTCGCACGCGTCAAGGTCCCTGAGGTGCTCCCACGGTTGATTCAAGTTGGCGAGCGCTCGCGCTTTGTACGAATCGACGAGGTGATTGCTAACGGTCTGCCGGCGCTGTTCCCGGGGATGGAGATCGTGGGGTCGAGCACGTTTCGGGTCACACGCGATGCGGATTTCCAGATTCAAGAAGGCGCTGACGACCTGTTGGAGGCCGTCGAGCGAGAGCTTTCACGCCGCCGCTTTGGCGATGTCGTGCGGCTCGAGATCGATGAGTCGATGCCCGCGGATATGCGCTCGACGCTGATTGAGGCGCTCGACGTTGATCTACGCCAAGTGTTTGCGATTCGTCCACCGCTCGACCTCAGCGGTCTTGGTGTGCTGACCAAGGTCGGTCGCCCGGATCTTCGCTTTAGCCCCTGGCAGCCTCAGGTGCCCGCCCGCTTGACGGCAGACGACGACAAGCCCGTCGACATGTTTGCCGAGATCCGCAAAGCCGACATCCTTGTACATCATCCGTACGAGTCCTTCAGCGCATCGGTCGAGCGCTTCGTGGAGCAAGCAGTCGCCGATCCGAATGTGCTCGCGATCAAACACACGATCTACCGCACCAGTGGCGACGCTCCAATCGTGCCGGCGCTCGCTGTCGCCGCCGAGGAAGGTAAGCAGGCCGTGGCACTCGTCGAGGTGACGGCCCGCTTTGACGAGGAGCGCAACATTCGCTGGGCTCGTGCTCTGGAGCGAGCCGGCGTCCACGTTGTGCATGGCAGCGTGGGGCTAAAGACACACTGCAAGCTCGCGCTTGTGGTGCGTCGCGAAGGGGAGCGCACGCGACGCTATGTCCACATCGGCACGGGGAACTACCATCCCTCCACCGCCCGCGCCTATACCGACTTCGGCATCTTTACCTGCGACGAAGAGATCACCGCTGACGTCGCGGATCTCTTCAATCAGTTGACGGGGTTTGCTCGGCCACAGGGCTTCCATGCGATTTGGACTGCTCCAATACATCTCCGTCGCCAGGTCGTTGAAGAGATTCGTCGCTGCGCGCGCGAGCACACCGAAGCGGCGCCCGCCAGCATTACGCTGAAGATGAACTCGCTCGTTGACCCCGAGATTATTGACGAGTTGTACGACGCCTCTCAGGCCGGCGTGTCGATCGATCTGATCGTGCGCGGCATCTGTTGCCTACGTCCCGGTGTCGAAGGACTGTCGGAAAACATCCGGGTGATTTCGATTCTTGGTCGCTTCCTCGAGCACGCGCGGGTCTTTCGGTTCGTCACCGAAGTTGGAACGACGACGTACATCGGCAGCGCCGACATGATGCCGCGTAATCTGGATTCGCGAATCGAGGTGATTACGCCGGTGCGTGATGCTGATCTGCGAGAACGCATTCACGGGGTGCTCGATCTCGAGCTAGCCGACAATTCTGGTTCGTGGAATTTACAGGCCGACGGCGAATGGATTCGTCGCCGACCAGCCTCCGGCGAGGCACTGATCTTTGCCCAAGAGGCATTGATGCACGAGGCAGTCGCCGGTTCGACTCCTGACAATCAGGACCGGTTGACACGACGCGAAGAGTCGGCAGAGCGGATTCGACGGGCAGAACGCGGCGAGCGTTAGTTCGCACTGCTGCGAACGAGTCCGCGCGCAAGCAGCTGAGCATCCTCGATTGACGCGCCGTAACACGTCGCGCCGAGTGTCAGTGCCTCGCTTTCGCTGATGCCGTGACCTCCGACAAGCGTCGAGAACCCCGCTGCTTTCAATGCGGCAAGGGCAGCGCTTAGACCCTCACGATCGACAACGCAGCACGATAGGGCAACGAGGTCTGCCTGCTCGCGTTCTGCCATCTGGACGATCTCGGCAACAGGCAGATCCGCACCTAGGTAGTGGACGTGAAAGCCTTCAGCGTGAAGGCCGGCGGCAACCATTTGCGTGGCGAGGGAATGTCGATCGCCCAGCGGTGCGGCGACGATGACGACGCCGATGCGCGGGCCTGGCTTGCTCGTTCGTGAAGTGCTGTGAGCGAGTAGGCCCTCAACGATACGCGAGGCGCGGTGCTCGACCCCGATGCTCAGCTGATCGTCGCTCCAAAGCGCGCCCACCTGGTAAAGGGCTGGGCCGTACAGGTGATCACAGAGATACGCCATTGTCGCTCCACCGGCGAGCAGTCGTTCCGTCTGCTGTCGAGCGGCTCGGACGTCACCCGCCAGCAGCGCATCGAGCAGGTTCGTCACAAGCTTGGGCCAACTGCGCGTGTTGCGCTGCGGAACGGCACCATGGCGTGCGTCACGATCGCTCAGCCACGACTCAAGATCGCCGCGTTGAATGCGGTAGGTGCCGCCTGCCATCAACGCCTTCAATTCCCCCGCCCGCACATGCCGATAGAGCGTCTGGTAATGGCACCCAACAATCGCTGCGGCCTCGTGCAGTGTGAGCAGATCGTCCGCTTGGATCACGATAGCTTCATCGCAATCCGGCGCTTCCCGGCCTACGCGCCGTGCCTTCCGCGCGATGTTCGCGACCGCGTTCGTCACCGCGCCCTTTGTCATCTTTATGACGCCCATGGTGGTAGTGTACGGCGGTAAGCACTGCTACTCCTCCCCCGATCACTGCCAACCAGAACGCGGCGCGGGGCTCGATGGCGTCCGAAACGATACCTGCGCTCGCCGCGCCAACGCCAATGCCGACTGTAAACGTTGTCGAGACCCACGTAAAGGCCTCTGTCACGGTGCCGCGGGGCGCCAGCGACTCGATCAACACGTACAGCGTCGCAATCACGGGCGCGTTAACCACGCCGGTGACCGCGAGCAGCACGGCGAGTTGCCATGGCGTCTGTGCAAGCAGCAGTACGACGAAGCCGACAAAGTTGAGGATCAACAGGATTCCCAGCATCCGTTGTGGCGGCTGTGACCAGCGTCGAAGTGCGAACAGCAACCCACCGACCACGCTGCCCACAGCCCAAACCGCCAGCAGTGGTCCGGCGCTGTGGTCCGTCGAGTCGGCATAGGCAGCAATCGCCAACTCGAGGGCACCCCAGGCGAAGGCGAGCCCGAGGATCGCCGCCAAGACGCGCCGCACCGGGCTTGCGGTGAGGGGACCCAAGAGGTGGCGCTCGCCCACGTGGGCCGAGCGCCAGGTGCGGCTCTGTTGCGAGGTCGCGAACCAGGTCACGCCGATCGCGCTGAAGGCAGCCATCGCAACCAACGTCGCGCGCGGATCAATCGAGGCAGCGATGGTTGCCGAGAGCAGCGGACCCATAATCCAGATTACCTCTTGAGCCGTCGAATCGAGCGAAAAGGCCTGCGTCAGTTGGCTCCGGTCGGTGAACAGCGTCGACCACCCCGCTCGCATCGAGGCAGCGAGTGGCGGATTCGAGAAGCCATAAACCACGCAGAGACCGAACAGGAGGAAGCCACCGGCTGGTGCAAGCACTGCGAGTGCCAGCAGAGACGCCACCTGGACCAGCATGCTGAGAACCAACACCCGGGTCTGGCCCTGACGGTCGATCAGACGGCCGAGAACAGGCGATCCGAAACTTGTGCCGAGGGTCGCGGCACTCACAGCGAGGCCCGCAATCGCGTACGAACCGCCTGAACCGCGAACGAGCAGGAACAGCGCGAGTGCACCCATTCCCACAGGCATCCGACCAACGATCGCGGCGACGAGCAGGCGCGGAACAGACGGAACGCCAAGAATGTCTCTGTAGGGGTACCGCACGTCAGCAGTGTGCGTGGTATCGCAATATGACCGCCCCGGGTACCGTTCAGGTGCGCCCGTAGCTCAGGGGATAGAGCAAGAGACTTCTAATCTCGAGGCCGCAGGTTCGAATCCTGCCGGGCGCATTCTGAAGTGATGTCGTACGTGGTGCTCTGAGCGACAGACAGATCAGCGCCCAAGCCGGCCCGGGCGACCGGACTAGCGGCGCCAGTAGGCGCGGGTGAAGAGCACGAAGATCGGGATGATCTCGAGCCGTCCGATCCACATCAGCGCGGTCATGACAACCTTGCTCTCCCACGGATAACCAGCGAAGGATCCGAACGGGCCCGAGGCGCCGACGCCCGGTCCAACGTTGCCGAGCGTGGTTGCAGCCGACACCATCGCGGTAAACGCATCCTGTTCGTAGCCGCGCAACGTGCAGTCGAGCAGGATGAAAATCGTGCCGACGACCCAGGCCGCGAGGTAGAGCCCCGCAAAGACCGTGGCGCCCTGAATCGCGCTTTCACGGACAGGCGATCGATTGACGCGCACCGGCAGTACTGCCTCGGGATGGACTGCGGTCTCCACGTCGCGTCGCATGCCGCCCAAAATCAGGCGAATACGAATCACCTTCATGCCACCGCTTGTTGAGCCTGCGCACCCGCCAATAAACATCGTCAAAAACAAAATCAGCAGACAGAATGCTGCCCAGGTATTAAAGTCCTGTGAGGCATAGCCGGTCGTCGTCATGATGGTCACGACTTGGAAGGTGGCCTCACCAAATGAGGCTATCCACCCCTTGTCGGATGTTGCAAGTAAGCCAATCCCCACGAGGATTGAGGCTCCGGCGAGGATCCCAAGATAGACGCGAAATTCGCCGTCCCGTACAGCTGCGCCCCAATCGCGCTTGACCATCAGATACCAGAGAGCGAAATTGGCGCCTGCGATCACTTGAAAGAGCGTCACGATCGCCAGCGTCACAGCGCCATACGACTGCATCGAATCGGCGTTTGGTGAGAACCCGCCGGTCGACATTGACGTAAACGTGTGGACGACCGAATCAAACAAGTTCATACCTGTCTCGAAACCGAGCAGGCCCACAATCCAGAGTGCAATCACCATCACGATCGAGAGGCCGGTGTAGACGAGCCATAGGTGCAGCGCGGTGTCACGCAGCCGCGGTGTCAATTTGTCAGAGTCAGGCCCTGGTGCCTCGCGCTCGAGCAGGGCCTTCCCCCCGGGGCCTGTTCGACTAAAGATGGCAATGGCGAGGACCACGATGCCCATCCCACCAAGCCACTGCGTCAGGCTACGCCAGAAGTAGATTGAGTTGTTGTGCGAGGCAAAGTCGGTAATCACCGACGATCCCGTGGTGGTGAAACCGCTCATGGCTTCGAAGTAGGCATCAACGAAGTTACCGAGATCGCCACCCTCGATCATGTAGGGTCCTCCGCCAAGCAGCGCTGCCCCGAGCCACGCAAAGGCGACGACGGCGAACGCCTCGCGAACCGTGACATCGTCGGAGCGGCGACCGCAGGCAACCTCAAGCACGTAACCGGCGACAAAACCGAGCACGAGGGTCACGACGAACGGAACAACGGACTCGCCGTAGATCAGAGCCACCACGATCGGGGCGAGCAGCGTCAAGCTGAGCCAGCGAAGGATCTTGCCGACCATGCTCAGAACGGCCAGTAGATCGACTACGAGGTACTGCCGCGCCTGGGCCACTATCGCGGAGGTCATAGCGCGCGTTCGAGCCCGGGAACCTTCGAAGCCTCAGCGACAATGATCGCGGAGTCGCCGGCCTGGAGAGCGTCGTCCCCGCGCGGGAAAATTACACGTCCGTTGCGGACGATCGCGCTGACAATTGCGCCTTCGAGGGGTCGCTCACGGAACGGGCGCCCGATCAACGCGCTTTCGCCGCGAATCTCGAGCTCCAAGACCTCAACCCGATCGTTTTCGAGCATTGCAAACCCGCGCGTGCGTGGATCGTGGGTGAAGCGAACGATCTCTTCCGCAACGACGAGGCGCTGGTTGAGTGCATGGTCGATGCCGACCTGCTCAAAAATCGGTACAAGCTCGGGATTGCCGACGACGGCAATGGCGATCTGAACTCCCGCCTGTTTGGCGAGCAACCCAATCATCAGATCTTTCTCATCGCTATCGGTGCAACAGACGATCGCGTCTGCACGCCCGATGTTCTCGCGTTCGAGGAAGCGTGGATCTGTCGCGTCCGCACAGAAGACATGGGCTGCCTCAATCTCTTCGGCGCAGCGGCGCGCCGCGGATGCATCCGATTCAATGATGCGGACGTCGAGGTTCTGGGCACAGAGATTTGCAGCGATCGCGCGGCCCGTGGCCCCGGCTCCCACGACGACGACCTCGCGAATCTCGTGGATACCGCGGCGTGCGAGTCGATGGGCCCAGTCGCGAGAGGCCTCAGGAGACGCGATCACGACAACGCGATCGCCCTCCAGCACGACGTCGTTGCCTCCCGGGATGGTGATGCTATCTCCGCGAATCAGCGAGGCGATCACACTGTCGTCGGGAATGTGAATATCGGCAATTCGCTTGCCCACGATGTTCTCCGAGGCGTCGGCATGCACTTCAAATTCGACCATTTCTGCTCGTCCGTCTGCAAACATCGCAGTCTGAAGGGCACCTGGCAGCCCGATCGCTCGGACGACGGCCAGAGCGATCTCGTTCTCGGAGGCAATCATCGCGTCGACGGGTAGCTCTCCCCGACGCCACGCGTCAAGATACTCAGCGCTCGACGTTCGCACAAGTATGCGGCCCTTGCACAGGGAACGCGTCTGCAGAGCGGCGACGATGTTTACTTCGTCGCGATCGGTACAGACGATCACGAGATCAGCATGCTCAACGCCTGCGCGGATCAGTGTCGAGCGCGACGTGCCGTTTCCAGCAATCGTCAGCACGTCATAGCGACTTGAAATTTGGCTCAGGAGCGACTCGTCGAGGTCGACAACGGTGACGTTATGCTGACTATGAACCGCCGCTGCGACACTGGTTCCGACCCGTCCAGCTCCAATTACGAGAATCTCCACATCCGCAGGATAGACGCTCAATCTTCACGCGCGCTATTGTCTTGGGGCGCAATGCATCGATCACCTTCAACTACCCCTTATGTCTCGTATCCGTCGACCCCGGCCTCGCGCCGCGTCCGTCTCGGCTCCATTCTCGTCGGAGCCACGCGTCAGCGTGCTCGAGCAGGGTGGAATGCGCTGGATCCAGCTGGAGTCGCCCGGGCCCGCTGAGATCGCCTGGCTGGAGACAGAGTTTTCCTTCCACGAGCTCGATATCGAAGACGTTCGGTCGCGACGACAGCGCCCCAAAGTCGACGACTACCCCGACTACGTCTTTGTCGTCCTCCACTTTCCCTGGTACGACAAGTCCTCTGGACGACTGTTCTCGGCCGAGGTCAATGCCTTCATTGGCAAGGACTTCCTGATCACGATTCCGAACGTGCCGCTGAAGCCCGTGCGGAACGTCTTTCGCCGACTCGAGGCTAATCCAGAGGAGTGCGCGGAGTGGTTTGCCAAGGGCTCCGGTTTCCTCTTCTACGAGGTGCTCGACGCGCTCTACGGCTACTGCTTCCCAATTCTTGATCAGATTGGGCGCAAGCTCGAGGAGATCGAGGATCACATGTTCGAGCGCGATCCGGACGAGTCGATCGTGCGTCAGATCTCCAACGCCAAGCAGGAGATCATCTCGTACCGCAAGATCACCAAGCCACAGCGTCCTGTGCTGCGCCAGCTGGAGCGCGCCGGTGAGCGCTTCCTTGCGAGCGAAGATCTCGACATCTACTACGACGACCTGATCGACTCGGCGGAACGCATCTGGGATCTGCTCGAGAACTACAAGGAAGTCGTCGAGGCGCTCGAAGGAACGAATGAGACGGCAATCTCACACCGTCAGAACCGCATCCTGCAGGTCCTGACCGTCCTGACCGTTGTCTTCTTGCCGATCACGTTCGTGACGAACCTGTTTGGCATGAACGTGCCCGTGCCATTCGCCGATACCGAAGTGGCGTTTATCGCGATCCTCGTTGCCTTGATGGTGACGGTCGTCTCGCTGCTGGGCCTCGCCCGCTGGCTTCGCTGGCTCTAGCGCGAGCGGATTGAGGTCTGGGCGGCCTGCTCTGCGAGCCGAGTGACGGCGAGCTCGCCGGCTTGCGGCCCGTACTTCTCGTAGGCGGCACCAAAGCGTGCACGTGCAGCCGTGGCGAGGTCACTGGTGTAGCCCATCTCGCTCTCGATCTCACCGATCAGACGGAGGTCTTTGACACACAGTGCGAGCGTGAACGACTCGTCATCATCGTCAGCCAAGATGTTCGGTAGGTCGTGTCCAGCAACCCACGAGTCGCCGGCGCTTTGGCGTACGAGCGTTCCGAACGTGTCAACATCGATTCCGCAGCGCGCCGCGAGGGAGAGTGAGTCGGAGAGCGCTGTCACGTGGATGAACCAGAGCATGTTGGTCAGTAGCTTTGCTGCCGTTCCCGTGGAGGTTGGGCCCATGTGATGGATACTCGCGGAGATCGCCTCAAGCGCGGGACGCGCGGCGGAAAGCGCCTCGTCGGTTGCGCCGCACATGATCACCAGCGTGCCGTCGGCAGCGCCGTCGGCTGCCCCGGTGACGGGAGCGTCGACACAGAGGATCCCTCGCTCGGTGGCTGCGGCATCGAGGTCCTTGGCATTTGCGAGGTTGACCGTCGAGAGATTGATCAGGACCGAGCCTGGCTGCATGCGGCTAAGCAGGCCCTGCTCGCCAAAACAAACGGCCTCGACCTCCGGGGGGCCGGGAACCGAGATCATCACGACGGGCTCGGTGATCGGGCCTGGTGCTCCCGCGGTCGCGCCATCGGCAACCACTGCTGCGACGCGGTCGGGGCTGAGATCGTCGACCGTCACGGCAAAGCCGTTCTTGAGCAGGTTGCGGACCATGCCGGAACCCATGGAGCCGAGGCCGACGAAGCGTGTGGAGGAAGTCATTGCGTCAGACTAGGCTGACGCAACGCTTCGTGCAAAACCGTTCCACGACGTGATCAACGGCGGAGACCACATGGTGGATCAGCTTCCTAATGGGGTCAGACCCTTTTAGGAAATCAGTGGCCGTCTCGCTGCCCGGTTAGTGGATCCGATTTCCTAAAAGGGTCTGACCCCATTAGGAAGCTACTTGTCGGCGTCGAGCGAGAGGACGCTGAGGAAGGCCTCTTGGGGGACCTCCACTGCGCCGACGTACTTCATGCGGTTCTTCTTGCCCTTTTTCTGCTTCTCCAGCAACTTGCGCTTGCGCGAAATGTCGCCGCCGTAGCACTTCGCCAGCACGTCCTTGCGCTTGGCCTTGATCGTCTCGCGGGCAATCACGCGGGATCCGATTGCAGCCTGGATTGGCACGTCGAAGAATTGGCGCGGAATGATCCCGCGCAACCGCTCAACGAGGGCGCGCCCGGTCTCGTAGGCCTTGTCGCGGTGGACGATGATGCTGAGCGCATCGACTGGCTCGCCGTTGAGCAGAATGTCGACCTTTGACAGCTTCGAATCGCGGTAGCCGATCATCTCGTAATCAAACGAGGCGTAGCCCTTCGTGCGGCTCTTCAGTTGGTCGTAGAAGTCGAGCACAATCTCGGCGAGCGGCAGCGCGTAGACGAGCGCGACGCGGGTCTCCGAGAGGTAGTCCATCTTTTCGAACTCGCCTCGCCGGTCTTGGCAGAGCTCCATGATCGTGCCGACGAACTCCTTCGGAACGATCACGGACGAGCGCACGAACGGCTCCTCAACGTGTTCGATGATGTTCGGGTTCGGCATGTCGGATGGATTGCGGACCTCGACGCGATCGCCCGCCGTCGTCAGCACGTCGTAGAGCACGTTCGGAGTTGTCGCGATTAGATCGAGATCCCACTCGCGTTCCAAGCGCTCGCGCACGACGTCCATATGCAGGAGCCCGAGGAAGCCACAGCGGTAGCCGAAGCCCAGCGCCTGCGAATTCTCTGGTTCGTAGACCAGCGAGGCGTCGTTTAGACGCAGTTTCGCAAGGGCGTCCCGAAGGTCTGCGTACTGTTCACCGTCGGTCGGAAACAGTCCGGCAAAGACCATCGGCTTGACGTCGATATAGCCATCAAGCGGAACCGTGGCGGGATTCGAGGCCATCGTGAAGGTGTCGCCGACTTTGATCTCGGCAACGTCCTTGACGCCCGTGATGACGTAGCCGACTTCGCCCGCTCCAAGCGTCTGGGTCGGCGTCATCTGCGGGGTCATCACCCCCACTTCTTCGATCACCTGCGTCTGCTCTGTCGCCATCGACTTCAGCAAGCCACCTGTGGTGAGCGTGCCGTCGACGACGCGAATGTAGGCGATCACGCCACGATACTGGTCGTAAACGGAGTCGAACACAAGCGCGCGCGCTGGCCCTGTGGCATCGCCCTGCGGCGCGGGGATCCGATCAACCACGGCATCCAACACGGCCGCCACGTTGAGGCCGCTCTTGGCCGAGATGCGCAGCACGTTGTCGACATCATCGCCCAAGAAGTCGGCCGTCTCCTGCGCGACGCGATCCGGATAGGCCGCGGGCAAATCGACCTTGTTGACGACGGGGACGATCTCGAGACCGTTATCGATTGCGAGATGGGCATTCGCGACGGTCTGCGCCTCGATCCCTTGCGAGGCGTCAACGACGAGCAGCGCGCCCTCACAGGCGGCCAGCGAACGCGAGACCTCGTACGTGAAGTCGACGTGGCCTGGGGTGTCGATCAGATTGAGGTGGTAGACCGTGTCGTTGCACTCCCACAAGACGCGCACCGCCTGGGCCTTGATCGTGATCCCCCGCTCGCGCTCGATATCCATCGAGTCGAGCAGCTGATCCTGCATCTCGCGGAGCGTGACCGTGTTTGTGACCTCAAGGATGCGGTCGGCCAGCGTCGACTTGCCGTGATCGATGTGCGCGACGATCGAGAAGTTTCGGATCAGTTCCTGGTCCACGACCACAGGGTACCGGTGATGCCGTCTGGGGTCGTTAGGCCCCGGGGCGCAAGACCCGCCCCGCGTTGTGCACGCGCCGGAGCGAGGCGCCCAACTCGGCACCGTAGAGGATCACCATGCCAGCGATGTAGACGAAGAAAAGGAACACAATGATCGAGCCGATCGAGCCGTAGACAATGTCGTAGGTGGCAACACGATCGACGTAGATCGAGAAGATTTTTCGTGCCCCTTCGAGCAGACACGCGGCGACAGCGGCACCGGCGAGGGCGTAGCGCAGCGCAGGCCGCGGTCGCGGGAGAAACTTGTAGGCCAGCGCCAGCACGATGCCGGAGGTCAGGATCGAGACCGCTGGGGCGAGTGACGAGCGAACCGCGGCTGCCAGCCCGCTCGACAAGCTCTCGGGTCTCATCACATCGATCGATACCTGCGGGACGATGCTCAGGACGAGTCCAGCCAAAAACGACGAGAGCACGACACTGACGACGATCGCCAGCAACAGGGCGTCGATGAGCTTGCCGTGAAAAAACGCTCGCCTGCCAGCTTGACCTTCCCAGGCCAGCTCCATCGCTCCACGCACGCTACCAAGCATGCCGCTGGAAGACCAGACTAGACCAATCGCGCCGACGATACCGATCGTGGCGAGGTTGTTAGTAGCCGAGACCAGCAATTGATCGATCTGGTCGGCAGCGCTCGGGTCGAGCGGCAGCACGTTGATGAGTCGGTCGACCACTTGCTGGCGCGCCTCAGCGTTGCGCATTTGCGTGCCGAGGATGGCTGTCACCAGCAGAATCAGAGGAAACACGGAGAACAAGACATGAAAGGCAATCGCGGCTGCGGCAACCGTGCAACGGTGGCGTTGAAAGCGCGTCACCGAGTCGCGCAGCACCAGCCAGGTGAAGGCGACGGGCCAGGGAACGTTGACGGCAGGGCGGCGCACTATCCAACCTCAGGGCGACGCCGGATAAGCGCGAGCATCCGTTGGGCCTCAGGTACGTGCAAGAGATACATGCCGCCAAGGTACAGCCCGCCGGCAGCGCTGATCGCCACGCCAACGGAGATCAGTTGCGCGTACAGAGCCTCGCCAAGCAGCCCATGCAGCAGTGCCCAGATCCCCCAGGCCACGCCAGCGACGATAATGGCACCCACGAGTGAGCGGGCCGTGCTCGTGAGGACGCCACGATTGTCGAGCGAGCCGACGCGACGGCTCAGCACGACCCACAACAGCGGCACGATGACGGCATTCGCAATCGAGTTGGCCAAGGGAATGCCCCAGACGCCGAACGGTCCATACAGGAGCAGGCTCAAGCCGGCGGCGACGACGAGGTTGACCAGCGCGATCGCGGTCGCGGCCCACACGTGTTGGAGCGCGAAGAAGCAGCGAGTCAGCAGTAGGATCATGCCGTTGAGGGCAAGGCCGATTGCAAAGGCGATCAGTGCCTCGGCAACACCGGGTGTCTGGTCGGCGGTCCACTCGCCGCGTTGGAACAGCAGCTGGATGATCGGCGTTGCGAGTACCGCGATCACCGCGCTGGCTGGCAGCAACATGAACACGATCAGTCGAGTGCCGTCCTGAAGCGAGGCTCGGAAGCGCATGAAGTCGCGGGCAGCGACCGCGCGGGCAAGGCTCGGGAACATGACGGTCGAGACGGCGACGGAAAAAATGCCCTGCGGGAGCATATAGACGCGGAACGCGGCATCGATCGCGCGTGGCGCATAGGCCGGGTCAACGTACGTTGCAATGAAGGTCGAGACCGTCAGGCTGACGTTGGCCAGCCCGAGGCCGAGCGCAACGGGAACGAGGAGGATCAAGATGCGCCGTACCGCTGGATCGCGGAGATCGATCAGTGGTCGTAGCGTGCCACCCTTGCCACGTAAGCCGGGCAGCGGGATCACCGTCTGAATGACGGTGCCTGTGAGCGTGCCAACGGCCAGCACTACCGCTCGCTCTTCAAGGCTGTCGACGGTGAAGGCGAAGATCAGAAAACCGATGATGACGAGGTTCCAGAACACCGGCGCGATCGCCGGTAGGAAAAACTCGTCGAACGAGTTGAGGATTGCTTGGACGAGCCCTGAGATACCGAGCAGGATCAGAATCGGAAACAGGATCCGCGTCATCTGAACGGCGAGGTCCAATTGCTCGCCGGAGAGGTTGGCCAAGCTCAGCAGCGGGCGCGCAAAAAGGATGCCGAGGGCCGTCACGCCCATCAGCGCCAGCGTGGCGAGGGTCAGAGCACTCGAGGCGACCCGCCAGGCGCGTTCGCGCTCGCCCTTGACGAGCAGTTCGTTGAAGACGGGAACGAACGATGCGCCCAAGGCTGAGTCGGCGACGAGCGAACGCACCGTATTGGGAACATTGTTGGCCACGACGAAGGCGCTGGCGGGACCAGAAACGCCGAGCAGCTGCGCGGAGATGACCTCGCGCACCAATCCGAGCACACGAGAGACTCCCGTCGCCGCGCTAAAGAGCGCTGCCGACACAGAGCGGCTTCTCGCCCCCGGAATCGGCGGATCGTCCTGCATCGCCATGCTCCGATGATCGCATGCCATCCGGTTGCGCGGAGCGATTGGCGCTCATGCTACCCTCCTGCGCGTCGCGGGAAGTCCCCCGGGTTGACGGAAGAGTGCATGGCCAACATCAAGCAACAGAAGAAGCGCATCCTCGTCGCTGAGCGTCAGCGCATGGAAAACATCCGCTACCGCTCGTCGATCAAGACGGCATTCCGACGCGTTGTTGAAGCGGTCCAGGGCGGCGATGCCGCTGCGATCGAGACGGCACACAAGGATTACGTCTCGTTGATCGACCGCGCGACGGCAAAGCGTGCCCTCCACCAGAACACTGCCTCCCGCAAGAAGGCCCGCGTTACGCGCGTCATCGCTCGCGGTCCTCAGCTCGAGGAGACCAAGAAGCGCCGCGTCACGCGTAAGACCGCGACGAAGGCCGCTGCGAAGGTCACCGAGACCGAAGCCGTTGTCGAAGAGGTCGACGTTGTCGAAGAGGTCGACGTTGTCGAAGAGGAGCAGGTTGTTGAGGCTCCCGTCGAGGAAGAGGCAACCGGGGTTCCGGTCAAGAAGGCTGCTGCCAAGAAGCCCGCGGCGAAGAAGGCAGTTGCTAAGCCTGCTGACGCCGAGGAAGCTCCTGCGGAAGACGCCGCCGAAGCTCCTGACGACGAGAGCTAATCCTCTCGCTCGACCCTATTCGGGACCGAGGATCGCGATCGCAACCGCCGCGCTTGTGGTGCGCGAGTGCGTGATCGACACGTCGATCGCAATCACGCCTTTGCGGGCCGCTACGTCGGCTGTCCAGCCGTGCAGCGTGACGGTCGGTTTGCCCCGACCGGCGACTTCGATCTCGGTCCAGGTGAAGTGCACACCGGTCCCGAGCGCCTTGCCAACGGCCTCCTTCGCCGCAAAGCGCCCTGCGTAACTCTCTGCGGGCCGTGGCTTGCGATCGAGCTCGTCTACCTCAGTGGGCGTAAAACAGCGCGTACGGAAGCGTTCTGGGTGCCGTAGCAGCGCTCGCTCCACCCGTTCGATCTCGATCAGGTCTAGCCCGATGAGCAAACGGGGTGCGTCTAGGCCCTCGCTCACTCGACCGTGACGGTCTTGGCGAGGTTACGCGGACGATCAACGTCGAGCCCGAGACGACCCGCAATCTTGTAGGCCAGCATCTGCAGAGGGATGACAGCCAAAATCGGCTGGAGCTCGGGGCGCGTCCGCGGGACGTACAACACGTGCTCGGCATGCTGAGCGATCGTCGTGTTGCCCTCGGTGCCAACGGCGATCACATGGGCACCACGCGCCCGCACCTCTTCAAGGTTCGATGCCATCTTCTCGAAGACATGGCTATCGGTCGCGACGGCCACGACCGGCGTATCGTCGCCGAGCAGCGCGATCGGACCGTGCTTCATCTCACCAGCGGCGTAGGCGTCTGTCGGGATGTACGAGATCTCCTTCAACTTGAGCGCGCCCTCCTGGCAGATCGGCAGGCCGAGGTGGCGCCCTAAGTAGAGGAAGAAACGATCGTGCGCAAAACGGTCGGCGAGCATGTCCAACTGGGCATCCATGGCGCTGTCGTCGAGGATGCGCTGCACCAAGTCGGGCAGACCACGTAACTCGTTGCCGATCTCCGCCACCTGTTGGGTGCTGAGGTTGCCGCGCACGGCTCCGAGATGCAGCGCCAGCAGCGTCATCAGTGTCACCTGCGAGGTGAACGTCTTGCTTGCGGCGACGCCGATCTCGAGGCCGGCGCGGGTGTAGAGCACGCCATCTGCGGCCCGGGACACAGCGGAACCCATGATGTTGGTGACAGCAACAACGCGTGCTCCGCGCTCGCGAGCGATCTGCATCGCAGCGAGCGTGTCGGCCGTCTCGCCCGACTGCGAGATCGCGATCACGAGCGTCTTCGGATCAAAGACACCGTTGCGATAGCGCCACTCGCTGGCCACGTCGGCCTCGGTCGCAACCCCACCCCAGTCCTCGATCAGATAGCGGCCGACAAGCCCGGCGTGCAAGGCCGTGCCACAGCCAACGATCAGAACGCGATTTATCCCACGCAACTCGTCGTCGGTCAGGCCGATGCCGTCGAGGTGCAACTCACCGTGAAGAAACCGCTCCGCAATCGTGTCGGCGATGGCCGTCGGCTGCTCGTGGATCTCCTTCAACATGAAGGTCTCATAGCCACCCTTGGCGGCGACTTCGAGCGACTCATCTGCCTGCTCAATCGGGTGTTCGCGAATCGAACCATCGGTGACGGCACGGAACTCGACGCCGTCGGCGGTGGCGATCACGATCTCGCCCTCCTCCACGATCTGGATCGAGCGCGTCTCCTCGAGGAAGGCTGGTGTAAACGAGGCGAGGAACGTCTCCCCCTCACCGCGGCCCACCACCAGCGGCGGCCACGCGAGGCGAGCCCCGACGATTCGGTCGGGTTCATCGCGGCAGACCACGAGGAAGGCGAAGTGGCCCTCAAGGCGCGGATAGAGCCGACGAATGGTCTCGGCAAGATCGCCGTCGTACTCGTCCTCGAGCAGGTGGACGAGCGCCTCCGTGTCGGTGTCCGAGGTCAGCGTGTGTCCCGCGGCAGCGACCTGCGCGCGGAGGTCGATGTAATTCTCGAAGATGCCATTCATCAGGACACCAAAGCGGCTGTCCTCCGACAGAAACGGGTGCGCGTTGCGCTCTGCGACGACGCCATGCGTCGCCCAGCGGGTGTGCCCCATGCCGACGGCTGCGGTCGTCGAGAGCGTGTCCGAGACGGCCCGCAGGGCTTTGACGGGACCGACGGCACGGGCACGCTCGAGACCAGCGTCGCCGACCAGCACCATTCCGGCCGAGTCGTAGCCGCGGTACTCGAGATGCTCGAGCCCGGTTAGGACCAATTCTTTGCAGGGCCGTGCCCCGACGTACCCGATGATCCCGCACACAGGTGGAAGCGTATACGTCCTGCCCGCGGACCTACTGGGTGACGGGCAGTTCGCGTTCGACAATCGCGACCAGGTCGGCCGCAATCGCTGCGCACTGGTCCGCGTCGCGGGCTTCGACCATCACGCGCACCAGTGGCTCCGTGCCCGAAGCACGCAGGACAATGCGCCCATCGCTTCCGAGCGTCGCCTCGGCGGCCGCTACGGCGCTCCAGAGCGGTTCGCAGTCCTGCAGTCCCTCGCGGGAGGCGGTGACACTGATCAACTGCTGGGGAAACTTCTCGACCGCCCGGGCCGCTTCGCCGAGCGATTGGCCGGAGCGCTGCAGGGCTGCCAGCATCATGACGGCCGTCAACGGTCCGTCGCCCGTGGTCTGATGATCGAGCGCAATCACGTGCCCAGACTGCTCGCCTCCGAGCACAGCACCGTCTCGGCGCATCGCCTCGAGCACGTAGCGGTCGCCCACGTCCGTGATCCCGAGCGAACAGCCCAGCGCCAGCAGTGCATGATGTGCACCAAGGTTGGCCATGCTCGTGACGACGACGCGATTGCCAGGCAACGCATCGCGCTGCAGAGCATCGGCAGCCAGAATCGCCAGAATATGGTCGCCATCGACCGAAGCGCCCTCTGCGGTCACGAACAGCACGCGATCGGCATCGCCGTCGAAGGCAATCCCCAACTCGGCGCCGTGCTCTTGTACGGCTGCTGCGACATACGCGAGATGCGTCGAGCCGCAGTCGACGTTGATGTTGACGCCGTCGGGCGCACACGCCACGAGCGTCACGTCGGCGCCGAGACGACTGAAGAGGTGAGGAGCGACAGTGCTGGCGGCGCCATGGGCACAGTCGACGACGATGCGCTGTCCGGAGAGTTCGGTGCCCGCCACCTGCAGCACCCAATCTGCGTAGGCCTCAGCCGCGCCGTTCAGCGTCTGCGTGATGCCGATGTGCTCCCCGGTTGGGAGTACGGCTGTGGAGTCCAGCAGGTCCTCGATCGCCTCTTCCTCGGCGTCGAGCAGCTTAAAGCCGTCGGCACCAAACAACTTGATGCCGTTATCTGCGAACGGGTTGTGGCTGGCGCTAACAACAACGCCTGCCGCCGCGTTGTGCTGCAGCACGTTCCAAGCGACGGCTGGGGTTGGCAGGACGCCGAGGCGTACCGCTGAGCCACCGACGGAAGCAATGCCTGCGGCCAGCGCATCCTCGAGCATCGTGCCGGAGCGTCGCGTATCCCGACCGATTAGGATCATCGGCTGAGGGTGTGTCGCTCCAGCATGGAGCGCTGTAGCGCGTCCTACGCGCAACGCAAGCTCTGCCGTCAGGCGCTCGTTGGCGACGCCACGAATGCCGTCCGTCCCAAACCAGGCGCGGGCCACCGCGCGAGAACCTAGCGCTTAGAGAACTGCGGGCGCTTGCGGGCCTTCTTCAGGCCTGCCTTCTTGCGCTCGACAGCACGGGCGTCGCGGGCCAAGAAACCGGCCTTCTTCAGCTCGGGGCGGAGGTTTGGATCGGCCTCAACGAGTGCACGCGCAATGCCGTGGCGCGTTGCGCCGGCCTGGCCACTGACGCCGCCGCCGTGCAGGAGAAGTTTCACGTCGAAGCTGCCCGTCAGGCCAACGGCCTCGAGCGGACTGAGTGCCAAAGCGCGGAGGGGAGCACGATCGAAGTACTGCTCAGCCGGACGACCGTTGGCCGTCACGATGCCGGTTCCCGGTGTCAGGATGACGCGCGCGACCGAGGTCTTGCGCTTTCCGGTTGCCCGATACATGGCCTTTTCGCTCACAGAGAGTCCCCTTGCCCTACGGCAGTGGCTGCGGCAACTGGGCCGCGTGCGGATGGTCGGAGCCGGCGTAGATCTTCAACTTGCGCATCTGAGCATCGCCGAGCTTGCTCTTCGGAATCATGCCCTTGACGGCATGGCGGATGACCTCGACCGGGTTGCGGTCGAGCTGCTCCTGCAGTGTGCGCTCGCGCAGACCACCGGGGTAACCTGAGTGGTTGTAGTACATCTTCTGCTCGAGCTTGTTACCCGTCACGCGGATGCGCTCGCAGTTGATCACCACGACGAAATCGCCGGTGTCTACGTGCGGGGTGAAGTTGGTCTTGCCCTTGCCGCGCAGAGCGTCAGCAATGCGGGTTGCGAGGCGACCGAGCACCTCACCATCGGCGTCGATGATGTACCAGCCGTGTTGAACATCAGCGGGCTTGGCGGAGAGTGTCTTTTGTGGCATTGTCAGTTAGGCACGGGTTGGTACCGCACGGCGCGGAACCGTAGCATGAGGCACATGGATCAGGACGCGGCAACCCACTCAACCACCCTTCCCGATCGCCTAAGTCGGCGTCTTCGGGGCTTTGATGAGGGCATAAATCGCGTCCATGACGACCTCAACGAGAGGCTACCACGGCTCTGGTGGCCGTTAGACGTACCGCAGCCACGGCAGCGCTTAGGGTCGGCGGAACACGCGCTGTATGTGCTGCACGCGAGCATTGGTGCGACGGTCGCCCTTTGCCTGACCCCGCAGCAGCATCGCCGTCACGTCGGCGCGATTACCGTGGTGGCCGGTGTCGCCTCGTGGGCACTCTTCAGTGGCGCTTGGGATCGCCGAGCAGATGCTCAGGCCAAAAGTTCGGACCGACGCGCCACGTAGGCGGCTCCGACTGTCTGCCGGGACGCGGCGCTCAACACGAGCCGACGAAGGATCGCACCGACCTCGCCGAGGTTCTCCACCGAGCTGGCATCGCGGATCATGTCCAAGGCCTCTGCGTGCTCGTCTAGGTGGCGGTCGGCCGCATAGTGGGTCGAGATTGCGGCTCGCCGTGCTCCGGCCCGGGACGCCATCCGCGCCTGCTCAGCACAGCCCAACTCTTCGCCTATCTGCTCGAGCAGATAGGCCAGCGGCAGCAGGATCGTTGCGTCCTCACCCGCGTACGCGAGTTGACCCTCCGACAGTTCTTCCGCCGCCCAGTCCGAGGCCTGAAACGTCTTGTCCAGTTCGGCGTGTAGAAACCGCTCCGCGAGCGTGACCAGCTTTGCGTCGGCGAGCCCATGCTCGAAGCCGGCGGCGTTGAGGTGTCCCGCGATCACCGACCACCAGGCGCAGGTGTCGAGCAGTTCCGCAATCTCGATGTTCCAGCGGTACTTGATCCAGGCCTGCTCAAACTTCGCGTTGTGGGAGAGCACGAGACGCCCATCGGCCAGCAGCCGTAGCACGGGCCCGGGATCGACTTCCCAGCAGTCGATCACGAGTGCGAGCGCTTCACCGTCCGGTCCGATGATCCCAATCTGGACCAACCGAACCGTGCCATTCCATGGTTCGAAGGCACCGCGGTCCTCACGCTGCTCCGGTGGCAGACGCGTACAGGTCGTTTCGATATCGAAGCCGACGACGGCGACGCCCTCCAACAACGCCACCGCCTCCTGCACCTCCTCTGGTGTCCGGATCACGTGGACGCGCGTGGTGGGCGGCTCGCTCGGAGCAGCAGGTAATAGATCGGGCCGGATCGTTGGTGGAATGGGTCCGGCAGCCTCGGGCAGCGGATGATCGTCGACAACTGCGAGCACCTTGCGTACCTCGAGGTCGCCAAAGGGCGACGTCTCGACGCGGCAGCGGACTGTCACGTCCGCGAGGCGACGCTCGAGGTCCTCGCGGTCCAGAGTCGAGGCGAGCGGACCGAGGGTACGTTCGAGATCACTGGCCGATCGCGGCGGCCAGATCAGCAGGCCCGCGTGGTGCCCGGCCAGAGCGCCCTCGACGATGCGAAACGTCACGACGTCGAGCGTTGCTCCGGACTGCGTCTCGGCTGCGCGAATCAGCGCACCGTCGGGTTGCGGTACTGCGCGGCAGAGCACCTCGTCGCGCTCAACGACCGCTGCACGATCAAACCACCGCGGGTCGGAGAACGCGCTCACCCGCCAAGAGATATCAGTCGCTTCGGATGCTCGCGCGCCGCTGGCGCGACCAGCACAGCTCGGAAGCACGCGATAGGATCCCGCCATGCATTCTTGCCTGTTCTGCCAGATCGTTGCCGATGAGACTCCGTCCTACCGGATTGCCGAGACCGAGCGCGCCATCGCCCTGATGGACATCTTCCCGGCCACGCCCGGCCACGCGCTCGTAATCCCGCGGCGACACTCCGCCGATGCGCTTGAGGCTGAGGCTGAGGATCTGACGGCGTGCATGACGCTCGCAGCAAGCGTCGGACGCGCTGTCGTAGCCGGGCTCGGTGCCGATGGTGTCACGTTCCAATCGCTCGCCCGTCCGGCTGCAGGGCAGACCGTGTTCCACTCGCACATCCACGTGATCCCACGCTATGAGGGCGACCAGTTTGCGTTTCCATGGCCGTCGGTGCCTGGTGACTTGGCTCAGATCGAGGCGAATGCGGAACGCCTGCGTGCGGCTTTTTCAAACGACGAGTCCTAGCCCGTGGCGTAGTCGCTCAGCTTGTAGTCGCCAGGACGCGCAATCGACGGTGGGCCGACGCGTAGCAACTCCGGCACCGTCACCGAACGGAGACCGCGGGCTACGAGTCCGTCGAGAATCATCACCAGCGCATCCACCGTGGCCTGCCGATCGGTCGATCCGTCGTGCAGCAGGATGATCGCTCCCGGCTTGAGCTGCGGCGAATTGAGAACGTTGGTGGCAATCGCTTGTGCGTCGCGAAGGGCCCAGTCGTTGGAATCTATGGTCCACAGCACAGGCAGCATGCCCCGGGCACGCACGTAGGCATTGGTCTTGGCTGTGAAATCGCCGAAGGGCGGGCGTATGGTGGTGAGTTTGCGCCCCGTCTCCTGTTCGATCAGCGCCTGCGTGTCGGCGATCTCGGCTTTGAGTTGCGGCGCCCTGAGGCTCGGCAGGCTTGCATGCGACCAGGTGTGGTTCCCGACGACATGCCCGTCTGCAACGATCGAGGCGAGCGCACCAGGGTTTTTCACCACGCTCTGACCCGTCACAAAAAATGTGGCGCGCATGCGATAGCGCTTGAGCAATGCAAGTACATCCCAGGTCTCTTTTCCAGGACCATCATCGAATGTCAGTGCGACAGCGTTGCCTGCGCTCGTGCCGGCATTGACGCCGTCGCTGGGCGGGACCTCGCTCACGAACGGCCCAAGGCTCCAGAGTCGCTGCTCGACGGCGTCGGCGGCCTTCGCACCGGCAACGGCATTCTTCGCGGCCTTCTCGGCGGCTCGATCGATGGCGGACTGCGACGTCTCCACCTGGCCGGAGGCCTGATCGGAAGCACCCGGTCGAAACGCGTATGCCAGCGCGGCGACGACGACGAGTCCAGCGATTGCAAGCACGACTCCGCGTCGACGGCGACGGATAGCAGCCTCTCGTCCTGCGCTGCGCTGCGGAGTGCTGGCGTCGGGCACGTCCTAACGATATCGCAGGGGCCGAGTCGCGCCTGGGAGCCGGGTTGCTATTCCCACTCGATCGTGCCGGGAGGCTTCGACGAAATGTCGAGCGCGACCCGATTGACTCCATCTACCTCATTGATGATGCGCGTCGAGATCCGCTCCAAGAGGTCGTATGGCAAACGCGCCCAGTCGGCGGTCATCGCGTCCTCGCTGGTGACTGCGCGAATGATGATTGGGTAGTCGTAGGTGCGGGCATCGCCCATCACCCCCACGCTCTTGATCGCAGGCAAGACGGCGAAGCTCTGCCAGAGCTGTCGGTACCAGTCGGCGGCGCGGATCTCTTCCTGCAGGACAGCATCGGCATGCCGCAGGATTGAGAGGCGTTCCTCGGTGACCTCGCCAATGATGCGGATCGCGAGGCCGGGGCCCGGGAACGGCTGGCGCCAGACCATCCGCTCGGGCATTCCGAGCTCGATGCCAACTTGGCGCACCTCGTCCTTGAACAACAGCCGGAGGGGCTCGCAGAGCTCGAGATCCATGTCGTCAGGGAGTCCGCCGACGTTGTGGTGCGATTTGATCTTCGCGGCGGTCTTCGAACCCGACTCGATGACGTCCGAGTAGAGCGTGCCTTGGACCAGAAACTTGACGCCCTCGAGACGCTTTGACTCGTCCTCGAACACCCGAATAAACGTCTCGCCAATGATCTTGCGCTTCTGCTCGGGATCAGTCACACCCGCCAGCAGATCGAGGAAGCGGCGCTGTGCTTGGACGTGCACGAGCGGCACCTTGTAGTGCGAGCCAAACGTCTCGACGACTTGCTCGGCCTCGCCTTCTCTCAACATCCCATGATCGACGAAGACGCAGGTGAGTTGGTCGCCCACGGCTCGGTGGACGAGCAGCGCAGCGACGGCAGAGTCGACACCACCGGACAAACCACAGAGGACTTTCTGATCGCCAACCTGAGCGCGAATCCGCGCGATCTGCTCGTCAATCACGTGCTGCGCAGTCCACGTACCGTCTTGACCACAGACGTCGTAGGCGAAGCGCTCGAGCATGTCGGTACCCGCGGGAGTGTGGACTACCTCGGGGTGGAATTGGACAGCGTGAAGCTTGCGCTCGACGTCTTCCATGGCGGCAATCGGCGCACCAGGTGTACTGGCAGTGGCGCGAAAACCGGCCGGCAAGGTGATCACCGAGTCGTTGTGGCTCATCCAGCACGAGTGTGCAGGCGGGATGCCCTTGAAGAGCGCTGCATCGGTCTGTACTTCCAGTTCGGTCTTGCCGAACTCACCAGCACCACTGCCCCCGACCTCGCCGCCAAGTGCCTGAGCCATCGCCTGCATGCCGTAACAAATTCCGAGCACGGGAATGCCCAACTCGAAGATTGCAGGATCCACGCTTGGGGCGCCGGGTTCGTTGACGCTGGCCGGACCGCCCGACAGCACGATGCCGACAGGGTTACGGGCGGCAATCTCGGCCACGGGCATGTCGTGTGGGACGAGCTCGGACAAGACCCGTCGCTCGCGAATGCGGCGCGCAATCAATTGGGCGTATTGTGCCCCGAAGTCGAGGACGATGATCGGTCGGTCGGAGGACATCGGTGGTTAGCGCGACATTCCGATGCCCTGCTCGCGCTGCAACTTCTTACCTTCGGTCTGCAACGACGGCGCCACCATGATCTCTGCTTTCTGGAACTCGTGGATCGTTTCGTATCCGGTCGTAGCCATCGAGGTCCGCAGGGCGCCCATCAGATTGAGCGTGCCGTCGTTCTCGTTTGCCGGCCCGAGCAGAACCTGCTCGAGCGTGGCGACCTGGGTGGTGCGCACACGTGCGCCGCGGGGCAGAGTTGGATGGAACGTCGCCATGCCCCAGTGCGTGCCGCGGCCGGGTGCCTCGTACGCGCGGGCGAGCGGGGATCCAATCATCACGGCGTCGGCACCACAGGCAATCGCCTTGGCAATGTCGCCGCCCGTGCGCATGCCGCCATCGGCGATCACGTTGACGTACTGGCCCGTCTCGAGCACATGCTGGACGCGCGCCGCAGCAGCATCTGCGATGGCGGTTGCCTGTGGGACACCCACGCCGAGCACGCCGCGCGTCGTGCAGGCAGCGCCTGGACCGACGCCGACGAGGACCCCGGCAGCACCGGTGCGCATCAGATGCAGCGCGGTCTGGTAGCTGGCACAGCCGCCCACCACGCAGGGAATGCCAACGTTGGCAATAAACTCTTTGAGGTTGAGCGGTTCGACGCTGCGCGAGACATGCTCGGCCGAGACGACGGTGCCCTGGATGACCAGCACATCGAGTCCAGCGGCGACGATTGCCTCCCAGTGATCACGGACGCGCTGGGGTGTCAGCGAGGCGGCAGTGATGACACCGGCGGCTTTGACTTCCTTGACGCGCTGCGCCATCAGATCGAGGTCGAGCGGCTGCTCGTAGATCTCTTGCATGCGCTTCGTCGCCGTTTCGGGCGGTAGCGTGGCGATCTCTTCCAGCATGGAGTCGGCGTCGGCGTAGCGACCCCAGAGGCCCTCGAGGTTGAGGACGGCTAAGCCTCCGAGTTTGCCAATCTCAATCGCCGTGGCCGGCGAGACGACGCCGTCCATTGCCGATGCCAACAGCGGCAACTCGATCAGATAGGGACCGAGCTTCCAACCGATATCCACGTCCTCAGCGTCACGTGTGCGCCGCGACGGCACGATGGCAATGTCGTCAAAGCCGTAGGCCCGTCGCGCCTTTTTTCCTCGTCCGATTTCGATCTCCACCGCGTTGATCGTGTCCTTTCGGCGTCGTGGGCCCTACGGGCGTCACGATCGCGCTGAGTAGGGGCTGCCTGCTTGAGACACTAGTCGCGGCTTCGGACGGCGGGGCTACACGCCTGATCCACCTGTCAGGTCTATAGCGACCTCGAGTGCGTACGTGAGTGCTTGGTCGAGCGCTTAGCGCAGTGACAGTTCGCGGAGAGTCGTGTTGGCGAGCTGCCGCTTAACTTCCCGTAGATCGAAGCGCGCTGCGCCTGCCACCAAAGTGCTGGCCGTGCCGCAGGCAACGCCGTAGGCGAGCCCGTCTTCGGCAGTACCGCCCCGCATCCGCGAGCTCAGATAGCCAGCCAAGAGCACGTCGCCGGATCCGACCGTGCTAAGTACCTCCACCCGTGGCGCCTGCACCTGGAAGCGGCGCGTCTGCCCTCCCTCGCGGAGCAAGGCAGCGACTCCCGTCTCGGTGGTGATGAGCACGTTACGCACTCCCATGTCCGCGATCTCGTCGAGCGCCCCGATCACATCGCCCTCGCCTCCGAACTCGTGACCCACCAGATCCTCGGCCTCACGCTGGTTTGGGGCAACCAGGTACGGCTCGGCACCGACGCCCTGTCGCAACGGCTCGCCTTCGGAGTCGAGGATCAGATGCGTCCCGCTCTTACGCAGGCGCTTGATGGCATCGCCATACCAATCTTCAGAGACGTCGCGAGGCAGCGAGCCCGCCAGCACGACGGCGTAGGCATCGCGTGACACGTACTCGAGGCGGTCGAGCAGAGCGTCGAGCTCTTGCACCGTGACGCTCGGGCCATTCTCGATGATCTCCGTCTGGCGACCACTCGTCGGGTCGATCAGCACCGTCGAGCTGCGGGATTCACCGGCGATCGAAACAAAATCGCTCAGAATGCCTTCGCCCGCTAGCTCGCGCAGGATGCGCGATCCGGTCTCGCCACCGACGAGGCCTGTCGCGATCACCGGCTCTTGGAGAATGTGGAGCGCACGGGCCACGTTGATGCCCTTACCACCCGGCGCGACCAAGCCTTGGGCACCGCGGTGCCGCATGCCGAGTTGCATGCTGGGAACCTGGATTGTCTTGTCGAGCGCGGCGTTGGGTGTGACAGTAATAATCATGCAGGGTGGGAGCGTAGTGGTTTCGCGCTACCGGAGTCGGAGTTTGGCGTGGACGGCCAGCGCCATTGGGTTGAGATTGGGATTGAGCTGGACGATGTAGTCGGTCGTGACCCCGTAGCGCTCGGCGATTGCCGAGAGTGTGTCGCCCTTGCGAATGCTGTAGAAGGCCGGCACGGACGCATCCACGGTGAGCATCGGCGCCGTCGCGGTGACGGTCGGTTCTGGCGCAGCGGGCGACGGTGGCTCGAGTGCACCCCGCACCAGCACCAGCGCCACGACAAAGACCGCGATCAGCCCAAGCGGTGCGAGGATCGTCCAGATTGAGAAACGGCGCTGTTCTGCCATGGCCTCCATCGTACCGCTGAGGTGTGGCGGTTAGCGAGTGATAATGGTGATGGCTTGGTGATGAGTGCGCGCGGATTCGGCCACAGCGCTTTGCCATGGGCGGTCGGTCTCGCGCCAGGCTTCGATCACGGAACGGGCGGCGACGACGAGCCCGCCGGCCGGACCATTCTCAAATGCGGGCGCGAGGTCTTCGATGCGACCACCTTGGGCTCCAACGCCCGGTAGCAACAACGGAGCGGTTGGCATCCGATCGCGTGCCGCCCGCACCACGGCGGGTGCTGTCGCACCGATCACCGCTCCCACAGACGCAATGCCGCTGGCACCCGTACGCTCGGCGCCCCAGGTTGCGATCCAATCTGCGACGCGTTCCCAGACCTGCCCCCCACTCGCGAGCTCTTGCTCCTCGAGTTCGGCGGCGCCCGGGTTGGACGTACGGGCCAAGACGAACAGGCCGGCACCCATCCGATCGGCGACGGTGAGAAAGGGTTCGACGGTGTCGGGGCCCATGTAGGCGTTGATCGTGACAGCATCGGCGAGCGGCTCGGTCTCGCCCGGGCGGAGACCAATCCAAGCCTCGGCATATGCGGTGGCCGTACTCGCGATGTCGCCTCGCTTCGCGTCGGCAATCACCAGCAACCCGTGCTCGCGGGCCGCGGCACAGACCGCGTCGAGAGCGCTGAGTCCATAACCGCCGTACAGCTCGAATAGTGCGACTTGTGGCTTGATCGCCACGCAGTAGGGCGCGACGGCTTCGACCAATGCCACGGAGTAGCGCTCGACAGCACGTCCCTGGCCGGAGCGAGAGTCGGCGAGTCCGCGGGTCAACTCGCTCGGGAACGGACCCCGGGGGTCAATCCCCACACAGAGTGAACTTCCCGTGCTGGCTACCTGGGCGGCGAGTCGTTCGCCGAATGCCTGTCTCATGGAAGTCCCTCCCCGCAAAGCACTGTGGCCGCCCCTCTCGGAGAGAGGAACGGCCACATAGCCTAGCCAGCCGCGGCTGACCGCGGTGTTAGCGGCATCAGCCGCCCTTGACACTTGCCTTCAGCTGCGAACCGGCCGAGAACTTCGGTACCTTCGTAGCTGCGATCTGAACCTTCTCGCCGGTGCGGGGGTTCACGCCCATGCGCGCTGCTCGTGCCTGAACGGTGAACTTTCCGAAGCCGGTGAAGACCACATCGCCGCCCCGCCGGAGCGTGTTGGTGATGGTCCCGAGCATCGCGTCAACAGCGGCGCCAGCGTCCTTCTTGCTGAGACCCGTCTGCTCTGCGATCTGATCGATGAACTCTGCTTTCGTCATAGTGACCTCCAAGACGTTGGTGAACGAGCGGAACGTATCACCCCGATCGGACGGACTTTCGCTCAACGATGCGGGATCGCGCCGCTTGGTCGTCCCCACGGCTGAGAGAGTGAGCTCGACACGAAGCGTAACGTCGTCGGTGGGCATCTGGTTCCGCACGCAGAAATGGCTTGTTTACGATGAAAATGGCCGATACGGGGTGTCTATGCAGTCTCCCCTTAGGCGCGCGCAAGCAGTTCTTTCGGCTCTGCTACGCGGAAACGATTTTTCGCTCTAGCGACCGAGGCGGAGCGCGTCGGCGTCGAGCAGTCGCTCGAGTCGCACACCCATCTCGGCCATCGCCTCAGCGCCGCCCTCACCGCGGTCAACCACGCAGATGACCGTGTCGCAGCTGAGCCCAGCCTGACGCAACGCACGGACCGCGTCGAGTGCCGCACCACCGGAAGTGACGACGTCCTCGACCACGACCACCCGTTCGCCCTCCTCGCAGATGCCCTCGAGGCGGTTCGAGGTTCCGTAGTCCTTTGCCTCGCGTCGCACGATCAGAAACGGCAGGTTGGCAGCCATGCTGGCGGCGGCGGCGAGCGCGACGGCGCCGAGCTCGGGACCCGCAATCCGCTGGGCCGTCGGCTCGACTTCCGCAATTCGTTGGGCGAGCAGATCGCCAATCTCGCGCAGCAATGCGGGCTGAGTCTCGAAGCGGTACTTGTCGAGGTAAAACGAACTGCGCCGACCGGAGCGCAGGACGAAATCGCCCTCAAGGTACGCAACGGCACGAATCCGGTCGGCTAGATCCTGCATCAGTTCACTCCCACGAGCAGGCGCGCGGCCCGCATCAGTCCGTCGATTTCTGGAGCCTGGTGATCCAGGGACAGCATCGAGCCATCGTCAAAATAAAGATCCGCCCGCACCGCGATGTTTCCGCTCCGTCGTCGCAGGAACAACACGGCACCCACCGCGGCACCGGCTGCGACAAATGCGCCAAGTGCCTTAGCCGCGCGCATCGCCACCCCCGCTCAGGTTGCGGAGCGTCTCGCGAAGGTCGTAGAACACGAGCCCAGCGGTGACGTCGGTGGCGGTGACGGCAATCGCTGAGAGTCCTTGCTCTCGAACACCGAAGACGCGGGCATCCGGTAAGCCGACTTCGCACTGGCTGACCGGAGGTCGCCCAAGCAGTCGTGCTGCCTCATCCGCGGCAGCCCAGAACGCGGCACTATCGGTACCGACCGTTCCGATCTCTGCCAGCACGCGCCCATCGCGATCCATCAGCGAAATGCTGTGCAGGTGGGTCGAAACGTCGAGCAGTTCGGCGAGTGCAGCGTCTGCGGTCATGGTGCCTTCCATGGCGCGGACGGTAGCACGCTGGCGCGGGTCGATAGCGGCAGGTTGGATTCCTCGCTCACTCGCAGACGGACGCTGACCACCAGATTGGGAAGGGCAGACTTGATCGTGCTCTCTAACGCCGTACGGATACCTACGGCCCGTTCGCCCGACACCTTCTGGCGCAGCAGAGCCTCGACCGACAGGTACTCGGCTCCACCTGTGCCACGAACTACGACTCGGCGGAAGCCAATCACCTCGGGGGGACCGTGCGCAATCGCGGCCTCCACGGCTCGCGTTTCGTCCGGCGCCGGCACGCGCCGCAGGCCAGCGCCGCCGGGGCGGGCTAGCGCAACGCCCTCCAAGACGGCAATCAGACCGAAGGCCACTGCCACGAACGTGTCGACGGCGGGTAGCACGTAGGAGCCGATCAGGACACCGACTGCGAGTGTCAGTCCGACGGCCGAACCGCGTAGCAGCGTCGTTCGCTCGGAACGGAGGATCGGTATCTCCAGGTTGGATCGCCAGAGCGCCGCCAGTGGTGCGAGCAAGACGAGCGCGACGACGCCGCCACTGAGAGCCACGTAGACCCAACCGGTGGGGAGACTAAATCCGGCACTGAGTGCGGCGATGACGGCAATCGTGCCGAGCACCAACGCGGCAATAGCGGCTCCCACCCGCCCAAACGCTCGACGCCGTGGGTCCCTGCTGCGCGTCGGTGGGTCTGCAACTGCCGCGAGCAGCAGCGTGGTAATAAGTGCCGCAGCGGCAAGAGCACTCGCCGATTCGACGATCACGGAGGTCAGGAGCAGCAGCAGGCCGGAAACGGCGAACGAAACGGGCAGACCAGCCTGGGCGACGCGATTCATAGGCCAAGCTGATGGCGCAGCGCGCGGGCGGCCGCGCCTCGGTGGGAGATGGCGTTCTTTTCGTCCGCCGAGAGCTCCGCGCAGGTGCGCAGCTCGCCCCTGGGGATCAAGATCGGGTCGTAGCCGAAGCCATTGGTGCCACGAGCTGCCACGGCGAGTGACCCCTCAAGGGTTCCGTCAGCGCTGAACTCTTGCCCGTCGGGACCGATCGCGACCAAAACACAGCGAAAACGCGCTCCGCGCTCATCGCTCTCCGCCAGAGCAGCGAGGAGCGCGGTCACGCGCCCCGCGTCATCGAGGTCAGCTCCGCCAAAGCGAGCGCTATGGACTCCCGGAGCTCCGTCGAGCGCATCGACTTCAATCCCCGAGTCGTCGGCCACGACCCATTCCCCAGGATGCTGAAGAACGCCGGCAAGAGCCTTGATGCGTGCGTTCGCGAGGAAGCTGGAGCCATCCTCGTCCGGTGGGTTCCAAGCCTCCACAGGAACGACGTTACAGCCCATCAACCGAGCAAGCTCGGCGGCCTTGCCGGCATTCCCGGTCGCGAGACGGACCTGTGTGATCACGCCGAGCCGATAGCCGCCTGCTGCACCGCACGCAGCGTTTTCATGCCACCACCTGCAAGATCGAGTAGGTGGTTGAGGTCGGCGCGAGGAAACGGTGTGCCCTCGGCTGTGCCCTGTACCTCGACCAGCCCATCGCTACCGGTCATCACGATGTTCATGTCGACATCGGCGCGGGAGTCTTCTTCATAGGGCAGGTCGAGTACCGCGTTGCCGTCGACCATGCCAACGCTGATCGCCGCGATCGAGTCGCGGAGTGCTGCTGTGCGGCCAATCGCGGCGAGCGCGAGATGCGTCGCGACCCAGGCGCCGGTGATTGAGGCACAGCGGGTACCACCATCTGCTTCCAGCACGTCACAGTCGACCCAGAGTGTGTTCTCGCCCAGTTCGGCGAGATCGACGACGGCCCGCAAGGAGCGTCCGATCAGACGCTGGATCTCGACCGTGCGACCATCCAACTTTCCGCGGGTTGCATCGCGCGGCTTGCGCTGTCCCGTCGAGGCCGGCAGCATGCCGTACTCGGCCGTCAACCAGCCGCGACCCTGGCCTCGCAACCACGGTGGCACGCCGTTCTCGACGATGGCGGTGCACAGCACGCGGGTGGCGCCGATCTCGATCAGAGCGGAAGGAGCCGACTTCAGAAAGCCCGGCGTTATGGTCGTCGGGCGCAACTCGTCGAAGGCGCGTCCATCTGCTCTGCTCATGGGTCCTGCTTCTTCGGTGGTGGCACGACGAGACCAAGATCTCGCCATTGCTCGGGTGTGGCGGGCGACGGGGCGTCGGTGAGGGGATCAAAACCACCGGCGATCTTTGGGAAGGCGATCACGTCGCGAATCGATTCGGTACCAACGAGCAGCATCACGGTGCGGTCGATGCCAGGGGCAATTCCGCCGTGAGGAGGTGCGCCGAAACGGAGTGCTCGAAGGAGGAAGCCGAAGCGATCCTCTGCCTCTTCGTCGGAGAAGCCGACGGTACGGAAAACGCGCTCCTGCAGCTCGGGTCGATTGATTCGGAGTGAGCCCGAGGCGATCTCGCTGCCGTTGACGACGAAGTCGTAGGCCTCAGACAGAACCGAGCCAGGATCGCTCTCGATGCGATCTTCATCTTCGGCCCGTGGCGCGGTAAACATGTGATGCTCGGCGACCCAGCGGCCCTCGTTCTCGTCGTAGCCGAACAGTGGGAAATCGACGACGAACAGCATCGACCATGCCTTCGGATCGGCCAACTCGTATCGGGCAGCGAGGTGCGGGCGGAGTGCACCGAGCACGCGCACCACGACGGCAGCGCTATCGGCGGCCAAGAAGACGGCGTCTCCGGGTTGCGCGCCGGTCGCGGCGATGATGCCCGCGAGCTCGTCCGCAGACAGGAACTTGGCGATTGGCGATCGAACCTCGCCCGACGGATCAAGCAACAGGTAGGCAAGACCCTGTCCGCCCCACTCCTTGGCAAACTCGGCGAGTTCGTCCAGTTCGCGTCGGCTTAGCGCTGCGGCGCCCGGGCACGAGAGTGCACGAACCACCCCACCCTTTTCGACGGCACCCTTAAAGACGCTGAAGCCCGAATTCGCGACGAGCGAGGAGACATCTGCGATCTCGAGGCCGTAGCGGAGGTCTGGCTTGTCACTACCAAACCGCAGCATCGCCTCGGCATGCGTGATGCGCAGGAAGGGACGTGGCAAGTCAATCCCGAGGATCTCCTTCCAGAGCGCGCAGTACAGACCTTCGGTCAGGTCGAGAATCTCGTCGCGCGTAACGAAGGACATCTCGAGGTCGAGCTGCGTGAACTCCAACTGTCGATCGGCACGCTGAGCCTCGTCGCGGAAGCAGCGTGCGATCTGGTAGTAGCGCTCGTAGCCGCCCATCATGAACAGCTGCTTAAACAGCTGCGGGGATTGCGGAAGCGCGTAGACGCTGCCGGGCTCGAGGCGCGCGGGGACCACGAAGTCGCGCGCACCCTCGGGTGTCGACTTGGTCAGGATCGGGGTCTCGAGCTCCCAGAAGCCTCGGTCCTCGAGGTATCGCCGAATCAGGCGCGTCGTCATCGTGCGGACGTACTGGGTCTCGCGCATCACGTCACGCCGAAGATCGAGCGCGCGGTGTCGAATTCGGAGGGCCTCGTCGACACCTTCGTCGTCTAGTTGAAAGGGCAGCGGGTCGCTTGGAGCGAGTTCCTCAAGCGTATCCACCAAAATTTCAATGGCCCCAGTCGACAGGTTGGCGTTGACGGTCTCGGGTGCGCGCGCCACGACCTTGCCGGTCGCGCGGATGACAGACTCGACACGAATCGCCTGGGCCACCTCGAGCGCCGTCGGAGCGTGCTCGGGATCGATCACGAGTTGGACCATGCCCGAGCGATCGCGAAGGTCGATGAATACGAGACCACCGTGGTCGCGTCGGCGAGCCGTCCAGCCGGAGGCAATCGCGTCCGTCCCAATCTGACCCTCGTTGAAATCGCCGCAGTGTTCGGTCCTGTACGTCATGCCGTTCCCATCTTCGCGTTGTGCAGATGCTCGACGAGGTCGTCAAGCGAAATTTCGGTCTGTTCGCCGGTCGTCATGGTGCGGACGAGACAGACGGAACGTGCCCACTCATCGTCGCCGCAGACGACGGTCAATGCGGCACCGATGCGATCCGCCTGCTTTAACTGTCCCTTGACTGCGCGTCCCGCCAGGTCGGCTTCAGCGTTGACGCCGCGAATGCGCGCCTGATCCATCAACGCATGCAGTCGTGGACGAGCGGCGTCACAAAAGACCGCGAAGAAGACATCCATCTGTCGCGCGGGTGCGGGCGATCGGTCCTGATCCTCCAGCGCGAGCAGCACACGCTCGATCCCACAGGCGAATCCGACGCCCGGCGTGGGTGCGCCGCCAATCAGCTCGGCAAGCCCGTCGTAGCGGCCGCCGCCACCGATGCCCGATTGTGCCCCGAGTGCGGGCCAGCTGATCTCCCACGTCGTGCGGCTGTAGTAGTCGAGTCCGCGAACGAGCGTCGGGTCGAGCGTATAGTTGACCCCTCGGGCGTCGAGGAAACTGCAGACAGCGGCGAAGTGCGTTGCTGCCTCTGCGCTGACGGCATCTGCGATTTTCGGAGCGTCTGCCATGATCGCTGCCGAGGCAGGATCCTTCGTGTCAAACGCCCGCAATGGGTTGAGCTCGCGTTGGCGTCGCACCTCATCGTCAACGTCCGCACTGTGGGCGTCGATGTAGGCACGTAGCGTGTCCAGATACGGCCCCCGATCGGTGCGGTCACCAATCGTGTTGAGCCGAACCTCGAGTCCGTCCAGCCCGAGCGACTCGAACCAGCGCAGCTGTAGCGCGATCAGCTCGGCGTCGATGGCCGGATCGTCGGAGCCAATCGCCTCGGCGTTGACCTGCGTAAACTCGCGGTAGCGACCTCGTTGCACAGCCGCGAAGCGATAGCAGTTGCCTGCCGACCAGAGGCGAACGGGCTGCGCCTCCCGGGAAAGACCGTTCTCGAGGTAGAGACGCACCATCGAGGCGGTCAACTCGGGACGCAGTGCCAGCTCTCGGCCACCCTGATCTTCGAACAGGTACATCTCCTTGCCGACGACCTCGGAGCTCTCACCGGCCGTGCGTACGAAGAGGGCCTTGTCCTCGAAGATCGGCGTCATCGCCTCGCCGTATCCTGATCCCTCAAAAATTTGTCGGAATCGTTCGATCATTGCGCGGCGCGCGGCCGAACGCTCGGGCAACCAGTCGAGTGTGCCGCGCGGTGCTTGGAAGCCGTCAGCCATCAGCGCAGCCCTCCAAGAAACGGGTTCGTGGCGCGCTCGTGACGTAGCGTGGTGACGGGGCCATGTCCGGTCAAGACAGGTACATCCTCCCCGACTTCGGCGATTAAGAGTGCGATCGACTGTTCAAGCGTTGGCCAATCGCCGCCGTCGAGGTCTGTGCGCCCGACAGAGCCGGCAAAAATCACGTCGCCGGAGGCAAGTAGCTGATCACCGTCGGGGCCAGTCAGCAGCAGACTGACGGATTCCGGATAGTGGCCAGGCGTCGCAAAAACCTCGATCTCGATCTGACCGAGTCGCAACGGCACACCCGGCTCCAGTCTGCCTTCTGGCTCGTGCTCGACGTAGGGACCGAAGCCGGGCCAGAGGTGGTCGTTGATGTGGGCAACAACGGACGCATCACCTGCGCTGGTATAGACTGGAATCGTCGCCTCCCGAGCGATGGCACCGACCGCGCCAACATGGTCGAGATGCGCATGCGTTACTAGCACCGCGACGCAGCGCAACCCCAGTTCCTGCAACGCAGCGAAGACGCGTTCGGGTTCTTCACCGGGGTCGATTACGAGGCAGTCGGTGGAATCGTCCGGGTAAACGATGTAACAGTTTGTCCCGTACGGCCCGAGCGAAAGCGAGGTTGCCTGAAGGGGAATAGGGTGTCTCCGTCGTACGTTGTCATTGGGGCGCGTGTGCGCTTGTAGCAGTCTACCGGCGCGGTGCGCCGAAACCGTCGAAAGGGTCAGCAGATCACATGATCGTTGAGCAGCCGAATGAAGTTCAAGAGCTCCCCGAATTCCAGCGCCTGATCGAAGCGGGCAACGAGCGCGGTACCCTGTTGTTCGCGGAAATCGTTGAGCAACTTGCCGAGCACGTTGAGCTCGATGAGGCCGATGTGATCCTCGAGATCCGCCGTCTGATCGAGGCCGAAGGCATCGAGATCATCGACGACAACGATCGTCCGGCTGAGCCCACGGCCCTTGAGCGCCGGCTTGCCTACGAAGGCACCACCGATTCTCTGCAGTTGTTCCTTCATGAGGTCGGTCGCTATCCCCTGTTGACGAAGGCCGACGAGATTCGTCTCGCCAAGCGCGTTGAAAAGGGCGACATGCAGGCCAAGCAGCAGATGGTCGAGTCGAACCTGCGCCTCGTTGTCTCGATTGCGAAGAATTACCGCGGACAGGGTCTTGGCTTCCTCGATCTGATCCAGGAGGGCATCCTCGGCTTGATTCGTGCCGTCGAGAAGTTCGACTGGCGCCGCGACCTCAAGTTCTCGACGTACGCCACGTGGTGGATTCGACAGGCTGTGGCGCGCGCGCTCGCCGACAAGAGCCGCACGATCCGCCTCCCCGTCCACGTCGTTGAGCGTCTGCAGAAGATCAATCGTGCTGAGCGCACTCTGATGCTGCGGCTCGGCCGTGAGCCCTCGAACGAGGAGATCGCTGAAGAGGCCAAGTTGCCGCTGTATCAGGTGCTCGATGTGCGTAAGGCCGCCCGCTCGCCGATCTCGCTCGAAGAGCCTGTCGGCGACGAGGGTGAGTCCTCGTTCTCGGACTTTTTGGCCGACTCTGAGGCGATCGACCCGATGGACGCCGTGTCGGATCAGTTGCGTCATGAGGCTCTGCAGGAAGGCCTTGGTGCCCTCCCTGAGCGGCATCGTCGCGTGCTCGAGTTGCGTTACGGCCTCGACGGTCTCGATCCGCGAACGCTGGACGAGATCGGCCGCGAGTTTGGTTTGACGCGTGAACGCATCCGTCAGATCGAGGTCGAGGCACTTCGCGAGTTGGCAGCAATTCGCGAGATCCAGGGTCTCCGCGCAATCCCAGGAGTCTAGGGAACGCACCGGTACGACCCACAACGGGACGTGGCGCAGCCTGGTAGCGCACTCGCTTTGGGAGCGAGGGGTCGTCAGTTCGAATCTGACCGTCCCGATTTGGTGGGTAACTAAATGAGCAGTCTGTACGCGCTTGCGGGTGGTGGTCCGGCGATGGACCGTCTGTGCACGCGGTTCTATGAGTTGCTGTTCGCTGACGCGATTCTGACGCCACTCTTTCACGACCAGGGTGAGGAGCATGCGGAACGGCTCGCGCTATGGCTCACCGAACTGCTCGGCGGTCCTCCGCTCCACACACAAGAACGCGGTGGTTTTGCGGTCATGCGCGGTGCACACAATGGACTCAAGATCTCGGAGGAGCAGCGTGCTGCGTGGGCTGGACACATGCGGCAGGCGGCACTCGATTGCGAGCTCCCACTCGAGTTTCAACAGCGCTTTATGCCGTTTATCGAGGGCGGCAGTACGTTCGCCCAACGCGTCTCGTGGCCAGTAGATCAGCGCTGGCCGCGTTAGTGCCGTCAGGGACGTCTCTTGACTTCTCGGCTCGCACTGAAGAGGCCCGGCGACATTTGTGCAGATCGCCACAAATGTGTATAAGGTTGATGACACAGGAGGAATCAGCATGCGCACCGAGGGTTACCTCGAGTTACCCAACGGCCGGGTCTGGTGGCGACGTGAGGGGGCGGGCGACGCGCTCCCGATCCTGCTCCTGCATGGTGGACCCGGCGCCGCTTCCTACTATCTCGAGCCATTCGCCGAACGCCTTGCACTGCACAGGCCCGTGATCATTTTTGATCAGCTTGGCTGTGGCCGCTCGGATCAGCCGGATGATCCCAAGCTCTGGACACTTGATCGCGCCTGTCAAGAGCTCGACGACGTGCGCGCTGCACTCGGTCTCGAGCACTGCCACCTGCTTGGGCAATCGTGGGGCGGCTGGCTTGCCATCGAGTATCTCTGCCGTGGGACCGAGGGGATCGAACGAGTGGTGCTCGCTTCGACGTCGGCCAGCATGCGCCAGTTCGGAGAGGAATCGCTCCGCCTGATTCACGCCCTCCCCGCTGCCATCTGCGACACGATCCTGGAACTGAGCGAGGCGCGACTGTACGACGATCCCGCCTTTGTCGCCGCCTCGACGGAGTTTTATGCTCGACATGTCTGTCGCCTTGATCCGTGGCCCGAGGCGATGGTTTTGACCGCCGACGAACTCGATGGGAACCAGGTTTATCTGACGATGAATGGCCCGAACGAGTTTACTCTCGTTGGCACGTTGAAAGAGTGGGACCGACAAGCAGATCTCGCACGGATTACGCAACGTACCCTGATTACCTGTGGTCGCTACGACGAGATCACACCCGCCTGTTCCGCGACGATCCTAGATGGGATTCCGGATGGGCAAATGGTCGTCTTTGAGGAGAGCGCGCACTGTGCGCATCTCGAGGAGCGCGAGCTCTACACGGCGACGGTCGAGGAGTTTCTTGCGGCATAGCCGACGCGGTTCGACCACTCCATCCCCACGCCCAAGACGATCAGGCCGATCATCTGCCCGACGTAGAGGGCCTCAGCGCCACCGAATCGCGTCAGGGTTCCAGCGAGGGCGATCACGATCACGCCAACCAAGAGCGCGGCGTTTGAGCCGACGCGGGTTCGTCGAATGATCGAGGTCAGCGCACCAGCGATCAGCAGGATCGTCCCCACGCTATTCATGGCGATTGCCCAGATCGCTGCGTGTCCAGCAATGGCGCTGTTAGGCGGCGCCTCGAGGCCACTCACGCTCGCGATCAGGCCCAGATCGACGGGAGCGATCAAGACCGTCACCGTGGCCCCCACGGCTGCCGTCAGTGTCATCCCAAACACGATCAACGCAACAGGCCGCGGCAACGCCAAAAAGGCCGAGCCAGCGCCGAGGAGGGCGACACAGAGGCAGGCACCCGTCAGGTAGTAGACGCGAAACGAGATTGCCCCCCAGCCGTCAGCAATGCCGTACGCGGATGCTGCGCTGGCAGCTGCAAAGAGCAACAGCCCGAGCGCCCAAAGCGGCTTGGCCGGACTGAACGAGCGTGCGGCACTGCCGCCCATGCGTGCGGCCAACGCGGCCGCCAGCAGCGCAGTGACGAGCGGCAAGACGGCGGAGTTCGCGAGCATTACCCGTAGGCTACCGGCGATGCCGATTTCGCGAACGCTCTCCGGCACGTTGCTCGTCGCCGGCGCCGCAACGCTCTGGGGCGTCAGCGGCACCGCTGCGCGTGTCGTGATGGACGCGGGCCTCGCGCCAGATCGGTTTGCCGAGCTGCGATTGACCCTGGCCGCCGCAATTTTGCTCAGCTGGGTGGCCTTGCGTCGCCGCGAAGAGCTGCGACTCAATCGGCGTGAGATCCTGGCCTACGCCTGCTTCGGAACGCTCGGCCTGATCGGTGTTCAACTGTTCTACTTCGAGGCCATCAATCGGATACCGATCAGCATCTCGCTCGTGATCGAGTACTCGGCACCCCTGCTGGTGGCGCTCTGGGTTCGCTTTGTCTGGGGCCGCAGGCTGCCGTGGCTGGTCTGGGTCGCAATCCCCGGTGCGATCGCGGGTCTCGTGCTCGTGCTGGGTGTCGGCAACGACACTGGCTCGCTGTCGTGGGTCGGAATTGCCTTCAGTGTCGGGGCCGCCCTCTCGTACGCCTACTACTCCCTTCACAGCGAGTCACTGATGCGCACTCGGTCGCCCGTCAGCGTGCTTGGCATCGGCCTCGCCTTCGGCGCAGTGGCTCTTGGCATCGCGCTCCCGTGGTGGTCCTTTCCGTGGTCGGTGCTCTCCCAGGTGGCAGCGACTTCCCCGGTCAGTGCTCCGACGTATCTGTACGTCCTGTTTGTCGTGATCGTTGGCACGGTTATCCCGTTCGCCATGTTCCTCGCGGGGGTGCGACGAGTGCGCGCCGATGGAGCAACCGTGACGGCGATGCTCGAACCAATCATCGCGGGTGCGATCGCGTGGTCACTGCTCGGTCAGGTATTGAGCCCACTCCAGGTGATCGGTGGCCTTGGCGTGCTCGCAGCCGTCACGCTCGCCCAATTAAGTCGAGCGCGGTTCGAGGCGAAGGCCTGACGCTGCGCGGTGCGGCTAGCGGCCCGAGCGAATCAGATCGGCGCACTTCTCGCCGATCATCAAGACGCCCACCACGGGATTGACGGTGGTCAGGGCCGGGAAGATCGCGCCATCGGCGACGCGTAACCCGTCGATTCCCTTGACCTTGAGATCAGGACCAACGACTGTCGTTGGGTCGTCAAGGGCACCGATCTTGCAGCCACCAAGCGGGTGATACACCGTGTGGTGTGCGGCGCGCCCATACGTTGAAAGATCCTTGCGGGAGGTGATCTTGGGTCCGGGAGCGACCTCCTTCTTGATCCACTCCTTGAAGGGGCCAGTCGCTGCCACTTCGCGCGCGATCTCGAGACCGTCAACGATCGTTTGCTCGTCGTAGCCGTCGGCGTCGGTGAAGTAGCCAAAGTCGATCGCCGGCTTGATGTCGGGGCTCTTGCTCAGCAACCAGAGGCTTCCGCGTGACTTCGTGCGAGGGATGTTCGGCGTCATGCAGATCACGTTCTCGGGCACCGGATAGCCAAGCCGCTCCGTGTTGAACGTGAACGGCAGTTGATAGGTGTGGTACATCAGGTCCGGTCGATCATCGGCCTTGAGTCGGTTGACGAAGAGCGCACAGTCGGCGCCCATCGCGGTCTGCGGTCCGAGCGGCTTCTTCAGCTCCCACATGATGATCGACTCTGGGTGATCGAGGATCTCGCCGCCGACGCCTGGTAGGTCGTGCTGCACATCGATGTCCAGTTCCCGTAGGTCGTCCGCCGGTCCGATCCCGGATAGCAGTAATAGACGCGGCGAATCGATCGCTCCGGCACAGAGAATCACCTCTTGGCTCGCGCGGTACGTGATCGGACCGTCTGGACCCTCACAGCTCACAGTGCGTGCGTGGCCGTTCTCGAGTCCGATGTGGAGCGCGCGCGTATCGCAGATGACGTGGAGATTCCCGCGCGTATCCATGATCGGATGCAGGTAGGAGACGCTGGCCGAGGAACGGATTCCGGTGTCTGGGTCGTAGGCCACATCCAAGAAGCCAGCGCCGTCATTAAATGGCTGGGCATTCCAGTCGGGACTCTTCTGCACACC